>JAFCBX010000038.1 GCA_017610505.1 Methanosarcinales archaeon
TTCTTAAAGATTGGGGGTGATTAAAAAATGAAGGCAAAGAAAACAACACCTAAACGGTGATCATCATTGCACTATCTCAATGCCAAGCTCATCATTGATTTCCTGCATCTCAACGCTTGCTTCTTGCTCTCGTGCCTTCCCAAGTATCCATGGAGATTTAACACCAGTCATAATTGTCATTACAGTAAGTTTTCCCTTTAGATCCTCGCTTATTCTTGCTCCCCATATAACATTTGCATCCTGGTCCATTGATTCTGTTACAAGCTCTCCAACACGTGTTACTTCATCGAGAGTCATATCAGGACCACCAGCTATATGGATTAATGCACCTGTAGCTCCCTTGTAGCTTATGTCTAATAAAGGATTGCTTAGTGCGCCATGCACTGCTTCTTCAACCCTGTTGTTTGTGCCAGAAGATCCAACACCAATTGCTGCAACATCTCCATTTGTCATGATTGCCTTTACATCTGCATAGTCAAGGTTAACAAGTGAAGGAACAGCTATCTCAACCAATCTGTTATTATCAATAACTATTACAGTATCTGTTACTTCTCTTAATTGCTGCAAGCCAAATTCTGCTTTGTCAACTCTTGCTCTTTCTATCTTAAATGGCATTGTGACTGTACCTATTACAATGGAACCTAATTCCTTAGCAACCTTTGCAATTACTGGTGCAGAACCTGTTCCTGTTCCTCCACCCATTCCTGCACAAATAAAAGCCATATCAACACCTTTAAGGGAGTCTTTTACATCTTGAATGGATTCTCTTGCTGCCTCTGCTCCTTTCTCAGGATAGCCGCCACATCCAAGCCCTTTTGTAATATCTTTGCCCATCAGGATTTTTCTGTCTGCTTCTGAAATATCAAGGTGCTGCTGGTCTGTGTTGGCTGCTATTATTTCAGCCCCCTTAATGCCTTTTCTGTAGAGCCATGATACCATATTATTGCCTGCTCCGCCAGAGCCAAACACTTTTATGTTTGCCTGTTTTACTTCTACTCCCTGAAATTCGTTTTTTGCCTTGTTTTTTAATGCATTTTCTACGATAAAATCCATTTTTCCAAAACCCCCTTTTTATTTTTTTTATGTACCTCTATAAAAACATGTTCTGCAATATAAATATTCTAATACCATAATATTTATATCATAGCTCTGCTTTTACTTTCTTAGAAAAAGTTTAGTTAGTTGCGCCAAAAACTGATTAAATAAAATTTAGGTTTTGAAACTCAGTAAAACTTGATTAAAAGAATAGTTAGTTATTAACTTGCGCCAACAAGTTTAGTTATATTTATATTAATAAACTAACTTATATATAAATACTTCTACTCTAATAAATATATTTTCTAAAAGCTATGCTTTATTTCTCTTGGAAAATTAAAAAGGTATTTATAGTGCTTTGGGTTCTTTATGTTTATGGCATTATACTTTATTGGGTTAGGACTTTACGACGAGAAAGATATATCATTGAGGGGTTTGGAAGCCATTAAAAAATGCAATGTTATTTATCTGGAAGATTATACAAGTGTCTTATCATGCGGTGTAAATAAACTTGAAGAATTTTATGGAAAAAAGATAATTTTGTCGTCACGTGAGCTGGTTGAAAATAAAGCTGAAGATACTATATTAAAAGACGCTCTTGAAAAAGATGTTGCTTTTCTTGTTGTAGGAGATCCAATGTCTGCAACAACACATATTGATTTAAGGTTAAGGGCTGAGAAAGCAGGCATTAAATGCTTTGTTATACATAATGCTTCTGTATTTTCTGCTATGGGTATTACTGGACTGCAGCTTTACAAGTTTGGAAAAACAACAAGCATTCCTTTTCCAGAAGATAAATGGCATCCTGAAACACCTTATGAGGTAATAAAAGATAATATGAAGAATGGGCTTCATACCTTAATATTACTTGATTTAAGACCTGATGAAAAGAAATTCATGACTGTTAATCAAGCAATTGAATATCTGCTAAGTGTAGAGGAGAAAAGAAAAGAAAAAGTGTTTTCTAAGGGCTTATTTTGCGTTGGATGTGCAAGACTTGGCTCATTAAAACCATGCATT
Organism: Methanosarcinales archaeon; assembly: GCA_017610505.1. Taxonomy (GTDB): domain Archaea; phylum Nanobdellota; class Nanobdellia; order Woesearchaeales; family CG1-02-33-12; genus CG1-02-33-12. Next base: position 2,056 of record JAFCBX010000038.1, read on the forward strand.
AAAGCTGGAAATGCCGAAGATCTGCTGAAAGAGGATTTTGGAAAGCCTATGCACTGCCTGATTGTTCCAGGAAAGCTTCATTTTGCAGAGGAAGAAGCATTGGAACTATTTAAAATTCATAAATGAAACATTGTTTCAAAAATGAAAACATTTATATATTTCTTGTTATTTTTAATTTAAATGCCTGATATTGATATTCTAAAGCAGTTGTTTGACAAGAAGATCCTTAGGATAATTGATGTGTTTCTGCAAAATAAAGATAAGCAATTTTATCTCAGGGAGTTAGGCAGAGCTGCTAATGTAAGCCCTGCAACAACCTACAGGATTCTTGGAAAGCTTGTGAAAGCAGGAATAACTGAGGAAATAAAAATATCAAAGTTCAAGGTTTATAAAATCATAATAAATGAAAAAACCAGGGGATTATCAAAGCTACTAAAAGAAGAGGTAAACCCATTGGAAATATTCGTGGAAAAAGCAAAAGAGATGGAAGGTATTGATTCAATAATACTTCATGGGAAAAAAACAAGTAAAAGTGCTAATATCTTAATTATTGGAAATGATAATGTGTCAAAAAAAGTTGATGAAATATGCAAGGAGTTAAAGCAGAAGCATAATTTTAATATAGACTTTCTTATACTTTCTGACCTGCAGTTCAGGCAGATGACCAAGCTCGGAGTTTACTCTGGAGAGAAAAAAGTTCTTTGGAAGAGAAAGTGATTCCTAAGGAATTTTTTTTAATTTTATTATAACTACTTTATAGAAATAGTAAAACTTTATATATAAATTAATAAATCATCCTACTATAGGGTATAATAAAAATGTGGAATTTTTCAAGCAAAGAAAAAACTATCTTTGGCTTTTCAATAGTATTATGTTTATCTTTAGTGATTCTGATATATTTATCACCTGGAATTTCTGCTGATTGTAGACCTGATTGCAGTAAAACAACTGATGAGGTTCCAATGTGCCATGCTGATTGTGATGGTAATAATGGCTGTAACTTTGCTGATGGACGCACAAAAGAAGTATGCACAGATGTGGGTTCTTTCCTGAATACTTCTGTAGGCAATATTCAATCATATGATGATGCCAATAAGGTTATATGTTGCAAGGGCTCTCCTTATGCCAATAGAAAGGCTGAAGTTGGTATTCCAGGTGCAAAAAATGTTGCTAGAGTTACAAGAATCGTTTTTTGGAGAGGTAAGTTTGTAAAGCTAGTGGTCAATACGTTTAACTAAAAAAGAAAGGCTGATTTTTATTAATGAATTTTATTGTGTTGGCTTTCAGAAAGCAACTTCAAGCAAAACAAATTGTAAATAGAAAATTTCTATTATAATAGGTATTATAAAATAACTATTTAAAAATATAAATGTTTAAATATAGTTATGGAAATACTATTTATAGTAGTATTTGGGGGTTTTAATAATGCAGAACAAAGATATATTTAATGTATTCTTCAGAGTGAAGCCTGCAATGATGCTAGTTGAGCTTAAAAACGCAAAAAATGAGATTTATGCTTCCTCTCTGGCAAAAAATATTGACTGTACTTATTCCCATGTTGTCAAGATACTGCAGGAAATGCAAAAAGCAGGGCTTATAAACTTTGACAAGCAGGGAAGACTAAAGCTCTTAACATTAACAAAGAAAGGCATTGAAGTAGCAGATCATATAGAAAGAATAAAGAATCTCTTGTAATTCTTTTCAGTAAAGTTTAAATATTAGTTATAATATCTTTTATAATGCTATTAAAAAACTATTTTTAATATAAAATGTTTGTAATAAAAAAAGAAAAAAACCAGATATTATCACTGCCTGCAAAAGATATAACTGCAAAGGATGCAAAAAACTTCAGTTCTGACCTAGCACTGAAGATTCTTAAGTTATTAATAAAAAAGCCAATGTATCCAATAGAAATTGCAAAAGAGCTTAAAGTACATGAGCAAAAAATATACTATCACGTAAAAAACCTTGAAAAATCAGGGATAATAAAGATTAACAAAAAAGAAATAAAGCAAGGTGCTGTTGCAAAATATTATTCTCTGGACAAGCCGGCTTTTGTAATAAGGCTAAAGGAATTTGAGGAAACGCAGAAAATAATGCCAAAAAGCAGCTCAGAATTCTTAGAGCCTTTTATAAAAAATGGAGAACTTGACGCAATGATTATAGTGGGTTCTCCTGATCCTCATGGACCGGAAAAAGCCAGGTCGAGAGATGGCTATTATGGCATTGACCTTGCATTATTTCTTGGAACATTCCTCAACTATGTTCCAGACCTAAATGTAAGACTGGATACAGAAGTAAGGCAGGAAGAGCTTAAAAACAACCTCATACTGCTAGGCGGTCCTGTTGTAAACAACATAACCAAAAAAATTAATGAAAAAATGCCAATATTCTTTGACAAAAACAATCATTGGGCTATAAAATCAAATATCTCAAAGAATGTTTATCCAACAGATGAAACAGGGCTTATAGCCAGCTTCAAGAATCCATTTAATAAAGAAAAAAGCATACTGCTTGTTGCTGGAAAAAGGTACTCAGGAACAAGGGCTGCAATAATAGCCTTCCTGAAATATTTCAAAGAAATATCAAAGGGCAATATCCATAACGACAAAATAAAGGCAAGGGTTGTTGAAGGCGTAGATCTTAACTCTGATGGAATCATTGATGATATTGAATTCAGGGAGTAAGCTTAACAATCTCCTGCTGAAACTTAGAAAAACTATTTTCTGCTTCCTTAATAAACTCTTGCTCTCTTTCTGTAGGTATTACTGCTCCTGCTGCGCTTAAATGACCACCTGCTTCGCCGTCAACCTTCTCAGCAATATTTGAGATGATTTTAAACAGGTCAGCATCTGCCTTTCGGTCAGATATTCTCAGGCTTACTTTTGTCTTTTTATTTAACAATCGAGCCATTGACATTACAAGCGTAATTTTATCAAAACCATTTGAAGATGAAATAATGGAGGCAAGGGTTCCGATCATTGTTGCCATTACATTATCCTTAGCATTTATTATAAGCATGCCCTTTTTCTTAATTATATCCTCAGAATCCTTATTCTCTTCATACCATTTCATTGTCTTAACAATCTCTCTTTTATACTTCGAAAGATTAGTTATTGCTTTCTTCTTTATTTTTTCATCATTTAAGCAGGCACCTATGCCTAAAGACGCTTTGTTAAGCCTCCCGCAGGCATTCAGCAGTGTGGAAAACTCTTTTGCATCCCTTAGAGGAGATTCTTTTTCTTCATCACATAGAATATAAACATTACCAAAAATATCCTCTGGCTTTTCCTCATTAAGCCTTTTCATTATAATGCCGGCAGATAGTTTTTTAATTTCGTCCTTTGTAAGGTTAACAAGCTTTTTCCACTGATTTCCCTGTTTTGGGTTTATGCCTAACTGCTGCAAAAACTGTATTGCATTGCTTTCAGAGCCTGTCACACCAGGTATATAAGTGTCTGTGCTGTACTGCAACAGCCTGTATAATGGTTTTGTCTGTGCCCCAAAAACCCTTAATCCCTTAATTGTCTTTATTTTTCCTTTTGCCTTTGCTGTCTCGAGAATCTCATTATTAAGCCTTGAAAAACCATCATTTTCCTGTACATCACCTATTGCACCAATGATGGCAATATGAGCCATATCTTCATTTTTCCTGTTAAGGTATTTTGCAAAGAAGTAAACAACCCCTGCTCCTGAAATTTCCCGGGTTCCATCAATTCCAAATAAATGCGGATTAATATGAACAATGCTATCATCAATATCAACATCCTCTGGATCGTGGTGGTCAAGAATAAAAACCTTCTTTCCAGCAAGCAAACTCCTTATGTCATTTAGTTTTCCAGATCCAATATCAGTAAAGAAAAAACAGCTGTAATTCTCCTCTGAGATTTCTGATATAATCTTGCGATTCAGCTGCTGGACAATGGAAACAGAGTATTTTCTGTTTTCAAGATTCAATGCATTAATCAGTATAGAACAGGCACTAATGCCGTCAGAGTCAAGGTGAGAGACAATTCTTACTTTTTCTTTTTTGTCTATTTTCCTGAACCTTTCAGCTGCCTGCTTTATAGACTCTTTAAATCTTTCATAGTTATCCAATTTTATCACAATTATTCTATAAGAAGCCTTATCTTATCTGGATCATATTTCCAGTCTTTTTCAAGCTTTTTTGATTTTTTATAGTATTTAACTAATTTTCTGATTTTTGATTCAGTTAGTTCTAAGCCTCTTTTTGCAGGCATATCATGCTTGTTTGATTCCAGATGTTTTCTTAATGCAATGCTTCTTTTTATTAAAGCCATTAAATCCTCTGGTATTTTTGACAAAAGATTTTTTTCTTTTAGTATTGCTGTTATGCTCTTTCCTGTAACCTGTTTTATATCAGGTATACCATAAACATCCCTTAAGAATAAGCCAATCTGGCTTGAGGTCTTTCCCTCTTTTGCCATCTTTGCTATCAATAGCTCTATCTCTTTTGGTTTGTATCTTATCCAGCTCAGCTTTGTTGCTTTTGATGGCTTTGTTGAGCCAGCCTTTCCCTTTCTTCCTGAATACATTCTTGACATTTTATTTTCCTCCTAAGAGACCAAGAAAAAGAATCTTGTCTCCAGCATAACCCAGCCCTGGCCGGATTATCTCTTGATGTAAAAAAGGAAAAGAAGCTTATTTAAAAAGCTTTCGTAGATAGCCCTGCGCGGATTCGAACCGCGGTCTCAAGCTGTCTCCAGCAAGGAGATCCAGTGAATCTCCGATTCACGCTGCCAAAGGCTTGAATGATTGGCCACTACACCACAGGGCTCTGCTCAAAAAGAACTTTATTTTGTTTATAAAACTTTTTATTCGAAAGCTTTAAATGATTTGTTAGCTTATTCCTTTTCATGCAGCCATTATGCCTTAAATGCAAAGGCCGGGGCTTTTGCGGAAGAAGCTTTTGCCCTATTTATGCAAAAAGCCAGGCAATATTTAAAGTAGAGAAGATTCTTAACAAGAGTGATTTTGCTAGTTCAAGCCCTGCTCCATTTGTAGGCCATTATGGCTATCCAAATGTAAATGTTGGGATATTAAGCCCTGCCAAGTTAGAGGAAGATGCAGAGCTTTATGATGCTCCTCAATATTGGGCAGATCACAATTTTAAGATACCAAAAATAGTTGATTTAAGGTCTTCTTTAATAAATTCAAGATTTAAGATAGAAGTAAAAAAACAAAATAAATTCTTAGATATCAGCAAAGAGGTTGGAATGGCTTCAAAGCCGGTTGATGTTGAGATTTCAGTTGATGAAAAACCAAGGTTTAGGCTTAAGGTAGATTCCTACAATGCTCCAGTGGGCCCGAATGCAAAACTAAAAAATGCACAAATAACCTCAAACCCAAAAATATCTCATTATGTTGACAAGGTTGTTGATGATATTGATTTAAAAGCAAAGAATGCTATTCTTTATCTCCATAAAAAAGATTTTAATGAAAATTTCCTAACAAAACTTCTTAGTGTTGGAAATCTTGGGCTTAAGAAAAATCGCAAGCTTGTTCCAACAAGATGGAGCATAACTGCAACAGATGATATGATTGCAAAAGAGCTTATAGCAAAAATTAAGGATTACAAGCAGGCAGATTATCTTGCTTTTTTTGGCTCTTATCTTGGAAATTTCTATGAGCTTTTTGAGACTTATATGCCAAAGACAAGCTGGAACGTTGATGAGAATGTGAATTATACAACTGACTATGAGCCATATTATGGAAGAAAAACATATGCTGAAAATTGCGCAGGCGGATATTATGCAGCAAGGCTTTCAATAGTTGAAAAGCTTGAAAAAACGAAAAGACAGTCATCTGTTTTGGCATTAAGATTTATAACAGGAGAATATGCAGTTCCATTGGGTGTCTGGGTTGTAAGGGAAGCTGTAAGAAAGGCAATGAAAAACAGACCAATTGAATTTGCCTCAAAAGAGTTAATGCTTAACTATGCAAGGCTTCTAATAAAAAAGAAATTTAACTATGACGTGAATAACCTTCTTAAGAACAGCATACTTCTAAGGAATATAAAACACCAGACAAAGCTTAACAAATTCTTTAAATAGGTTGTTGATTATCAACAAATATTAATAAATAAGTCTTATTTGTTGATTGTAAACAAAGAGGATTAAATAATTGTTAAATGTTGATTATCAACAAATGCTCAAAAAATAAAAACTTTGTGATAATTGATAAGAATTAATTCATTTTTTTCTTAAAGGATTCCAATTCATCCATGAATCTCTTTACTGTTTTCATAAGATGCTCTGGCTGAGTTTTTAATACTTCAGCTGTTTTTGTCAGGATATCTCCCTGAAATTTTTCTGTTGATTTCAGTTCAAGCTCTTGTCTGGAGATTTTCTTTTCTTTTTTTAAGGCCTTTTTTGCCTTCTTCCATTTAGTGAATAGTTCTTCTACCCTTGCAGGAACCTGGGCTTCATCAACATTCAATATTTTTGAGAGCTCTCCTAAATTTCCTTTCTTTTTGTCAATTTCCTCTTTAGCTCTTTCGCCTGCAACAAACTCTATTCTTACAACGCCATCCTGGATTTTTGTTGACCTTAATATTCTTATTTTTCCAACCTCTGAGGTGTTTTTTAAATGCGTTCCACCGCATGCCTCAACATCCAAACCTTTGATTTCAACAATTCTTATTTCTTTTCCAGGAACAGCTCCGCCTTGATAGATGCTCATCCCATATTTTTTTTCAGCCTCATTTCTTGGCATAAATTCTGTTTTTATTGGTATTTTTTTATTGATTATCTCGTTTGCAAGATTTTCAATCTTTTCAAGCTCATCATTTGTAATACTCTGATAATGTGTAATATCAAGATGTGCTTTTTCAATTGTCTTTTTAGCTCCTGCCTGATTTATATGAGAACCTAAAACCCTCCTTGCACATGTATTTATTATATGGGTGGCAGTATGATGCTGTGTCAGTTGTAACCTTTTGCTAAGGTCTATTATTCCTTTAACTTCATCTCCTTCTTTGAATTTAGGTTTTTCAGAAAGAACATGGATAATAATATTTCCCTGCTTGAAAACATCAATAACCTTTTGATTATTTATACTGCCTGTGTCATGATCCTGGCCGCCAGATCTGGGATAAAATACTGTCTTATCTAAAACAATGTTATTGTTAATAATTTTCAGAACCTTTGCCTTAACCATATCTTTCTTGTAATCATCATAATAAAGTGCCTTTGTTTCATTTAAATCCTTTAAATTAAGTTTTTCTTTTTTCTCAACAATTTCCTTTTTCTCTTCACTATGAAGCTCTGAAACCATTGCATAGAAATTCTTTGGAACCTCAACTCTCTTTCCAAGCTTTAAGGCCTCCTCACTGACAATTTCAGGGTCAATGCCCTGGCTGTCATACAATTGTAAAAGTTTTTTCTCTGTTATTTCTTTTCTAATTAGCTTCTGGATTATCTGCCTTGACTTCTGCTTTGTGTTTTCGTATTTCTCTTTTTCAACATTAAGTATTTTTTCAACTGCATCAAGGTTTTTGCTTAATTCTGGAAATTCACCTTTTAGTTCCTCTGCATGCCACCTGCAGACATCTGGAAGGTTAATATTCCATTTGTATTTATCAATAAATGAAAATGAGCGCCTTGCAAGTATCCTTAGATTGTAACACCCTCCAACATTAGAGGGCAGTGCACCATCACTTAATGCAATAAGCAATCCGCGTGCATGCTCTGCAATTGAGTAAAGAGCTGCCATTGGCAATATTGCTTTTTTTAATTCATCCACACTTGTGCCTACTTTTTTAGCAACATCTTTCCATGCCTTGTCAATATCATCAACCTCATCAACATTAAGGAATCCTGCATAAGGAACATATTTTTTCATAATTTCTTTATTGTATGTTATGCCTGTTTTTTTTATGAGCTTTTTCACAACAGATGGAAATGATGCATCATAAATTGTAGGCGTGCCCTGGCTGAACCATGCGCATCGTTCCATGCCCATACCCATATCAAGAACTTTTAATGAAAGTTCTTTTGGCTCTGTTTCTGTCTGTTCATACATCGTGTAAACCTGGTTTCCCAGCTCCACTCCGCGGGAAAAGAATTCCATGCATGGCCCGAAATTGCCCCCTCCTGCCCATGCATCTTCATGAAAAGTAATCTCTGAATCAGGAATCCCCAAACCTTGATTGAGCCATTTTTTTATGTGCCTGAAAACTTTGTCTTGATCCCATTTATCAGGCGAAACAAACATATGCTGGCCAATCATATTAAAACAGGTCATGTGGCTGCCTGTTATTCCAACATTATCAACATCACTAAACCTTAAACAGAATTGAGGCACTACTAAAGGATTTGCAGGCGGGCTTACCTCTCCGGATACAACATATGGCTGGAAATCAGCTATGCTTGCTATAACAAAATCCATGTCAGAGCGCCATCTTGCAACAACCGGATAGCGTTTTATCGGTGTGTAACCCAATTCTTTGAACATTTTTGAGAATTTCTGCCATACTTCAATATAGCTTAGCTTTTCCTTGCAGGGATTATTATCAAAGAATTTAAAGCCGCCTGAGCATGCAGTATCACCACAATAATCTCTATTTTTATTTGTGGTCCAGAAATACTTCCCGCACTTAGTGCATTTCTTCCTGACAAACCCATCCTCCCTTAAAACATCTGTTGCATAATACTTATCAGGATTCTTGCCTGCCTCTTTTCTAAACCACTTTTTTGCTTCCTTGTCTGTTAGCATATTAAGATGTTTTCTTGTGTATTATTTAAACTTTTTTATTAAAAGCAGAAATATAATGTAAGAACCAAAAGAATAGGAGTATATCACATTGCATCAACTATGTAGCTTGGATTACTATAAACAGTAGGCTAAGACATCCCTTCATGCTTTAAGCTGCACTCAAGGCAGTAAGTATGAATAACATTATCATTGCCAAGCTGCAGCCTACAATCTTCTGCAGAAAGTATAAGCTTTCCGCACGACTCACACCTATCGTACATAAACTCCCCTATGTTGATATTGGCTTCGAAGCTTATAAATGTTTTCTTTTTTGGAAATTTAAGGTGGGCCCACCCGGACTTTCGTATTGGTTGCGAGCTCTAATCTTTGCGAGCGTCAGCGAGCGCGGTGGACTTGGTTTTTAAGCCAATGTCCCCCTTGCGTGCCAGCTGAGCAAGCAGCTGTGCGTATCAAATGAGCATAACCATTTGGCTGTAATGGGCCCACCCGGACTTGAACCGGGGATCCTCACCCTGTGAAGGTGATGTCATAGCCGCTAGACCATAGGCCCAATAATTACAAAAACTTATTTTTTCCTCTCAGTTTTTCCATTTCATTATGCAGGTTTTTAACTCTTTCTACATAACTTTCTCCAAGCTCATTTCTGAACCTTTCTATTACCTCTTGAATTGTGCCTCTTTCTTTTCCAAAAATAAGGTTGTCTGCATAAGCAATTATCTTTTCCTCTGTTGTTTCAGGAACAAAATCCTTTAATGGAAGATTAAGTTTTTGTTTTTCTATATCCTGTTTTGTTATTCCTACACCAATATGTGTTTCAGCGATTTCTGCATACTTAGGAAAGCCTTCCTTCCTTAATATCTCCCCGCCTTCAATTCCATGCCTTATTGAATTTTCCTTATAACATTTAAATCTTCCAATATCGTGGAGCAATGAACCTATCTTAACAAGATCAATATTAACATCATGGTTTTTCTTAACTTCTCCAGCTATCTCAAGAGCAAGCTTCTGGACAGCTCTTGAATGATTCAATACCTTGTTAAAGCTTTCATCATTAGTAGAATATTTCTTCAACAGATTAACTGCTTCTTTTTCAGTTATAACTCTCATGAAAGAATATAAAAAACGCTTTAATAAAAAACTTTCTAAACAAAACAAAAGGTTTATATATAAAATATGTTTTATTATTAAAATATATTGTAGGTGGTGCTAAAATGGAAGTTGCTATAACTAAAATGTCAAGAAATGGGCAGGTTGTAATCCCCTCTGAGATTAGAAAGGATGCTAATATAGGTCCATCAACTAAATTTATTGTATTTAATGAGGG
>JAFCBX010000039.1 GCA_017610505.1 Methanosarcinales archaeon
AACCTTTGGAGTTAATCCAAGTAATGTAGGTGATGTTACATTTAAGCTTTTAATAGACGATCATGCTGTTGACCTTGACAATGATGGAATGGCTGACAAAATAAAGCTTAAAAGTGATGAAACTTACAGCGGAACAGGAGAAAATGCAATTGTAAGATATAAGCCAGAAATATATAAAAAGGTGTGCCTCAAATTCTACAATACAGAAAACTTAAACGCAGAGTTTAGGAATTCCTTAAAAGATAACAAGCTCTGCAACAAGATAAATGAGGTTGATTTAAGCTCTGTTGAAATTTCTGAGCCAGCAAGTTCAATAACTGTTTCCAGCACATTAACTGGCCTAGCAGGATGGTAAAATGGCATATTTAAATAACCAGATAAGCCTGTTTAAAAAAAGCTTTAAGCTTGACAAAAAGAGGTTTGGTTTAGTAATACTTTTCGATTTTATTTTTGTTGTAGTTTCAGGTATTGCCCTTTTCTTATGGAGCAATTGGGTAACTAATTCTGCTCTAAAAATACATGGACTGGATTTAACAATCCTTACTGAAGATGCTGTAAATGAACTTGCTTTACTAAAAAGCTTCTACTACGGAACATTAATTTATTCAATACTCCTGATTATATTTTTATTTCTTGCATGGTCTTTTTTTCAGGGTTTTATATGGAATACAATACTAAAAAAGAAATTTAATTTAGACTATTTCAAAAAATTCCTGCTATTAAATCTTGCTTGCATCCCATTGTTTATAATTCTATATTTCCTGGCAGTAATCTGCCTTGGGTTTTTTGATTTAGTGTTATTGTTCTTTTCAACTTCTGGACTAAACACAAGCCTTGCTATGTTTATATTATTAATTTTAGTTAGTTTTATCTTTCTGCCAGCCCTGCTTTATATGATTAATTTTATATCAATTATTTACATTTATTTTACAAAGAAAAACAAAATATTGGATTCTTTTAAAAGTACATTTGATATTGCAGTTAAAAAAATTCATTTGCTATACATTCCCTACTTGATAATAAGCCTTGTCCTTGTTTTGCTGTCTGTAATCACAATACCATTTAACATTCTGCCAGCGTGGCTTACATCATTAATCTCATTTGTTTTGCTTGTTATTTATGCAGCATGGGCAAGGTTTTATATTGCAGCTGTTATAGTAAAATTAGAGAGAATTCACCACAAGATTTAAATATACCTTATTATAGAGTATTCTTAGAGGTATTATGAAAAAAAGAGGCCAGATAACAGTATTTGTAATAGTTGGAATTCTTGTTATTCTGGGATTTTTGCTTTTTTTTTACCTAAGGGCAAAAACAACTATTTTTACTCCAGAAGTTGTTGTGCCGCAGGAGGTTGCCCCTGTAAAAAGATATGTTGAAAGCTGTGTGCAGGACATTGGCGAAAAAGCTGTGATAAGGCTTGGAATGCAGGCTGGATATGTTGAAATACCTGAAGGCATAGCTATAAATCCTGGAGCATATATTGCTGTTGGTGGACCATTAAAACTGCCATACTGGTATCTTAATGGGATTGATACCTCACCAACCTTATCAAGTATGCAATCCCAGATATCATCTTATGTTTCAAAAAACCTTAAGGCCTGCCTAAAGAACTTTTCTGACTTTGATGAGTTTATTATAGAAGAAGGGGGGGAAATCAAAACAGTAACATTAATAGCAGAAGAAGAAGTTGTTATAACAATAGACTATCCATTAGTTATTAAGAACAAAAAAGGTGATAAAATAACAACATTATCTAAATATACAACATCTGTTCCAGTAAGGCTTAAGAGGATCTACAGGCTTGCAAAGGGAATAATGAGAGCAGAAAATAAGGATATGTTTCTTGAAAAAACAACTATTGACCTCATGGCTCTTGACCCTGAGATACCATTTACAGATTTGGTTTTCTCATGCAAAAGGCTTGAGTGGAGCAAGGCAGAGGTTGAGCAATCTATTAAAGAATTATTATACTATAATCTGCCAAAGATAAGGATTGACAAAACAGATTACATTCCATTTTTATATGATCCTGTGATATACAGGAAATTCCAAAAGATAAATATTGAAAAAGATCCCATACCTAAAGACATACCAGAAGATATTTATGAATACAATCATTTTTTCTGGACTCCTGTTAGTGAAAATTTTGAGGATATGAAAGCAGGAATAAGATACATGAAAGACTGGGGGCTCCAGCTTGAGGCAAGGCCAAGCGACGGAGATGTTATGAAATCCAACATGGTTGAAGGATCTCCAAAATACCTTAGTATGTTCTGCATAAATATCTATCACTATACATATGATGTTATTTATCCTGTTGAAATAGCAATAAGGGATGAAAAGTCATTTAATAACAAGGGATATGTTTTCAGGTTTGCTTTTCCTGTCTTGATTAACCATAACCAGGGTGATAGGTCTGACTTTGGAATAACAAAACTTACCAGTTATCAGGATGAAGGATTCTGTGATGAATTAACAGAAGAAGATTATATTATTAGTGCAAAAAACTCAAGAACAAAGAAGGACTTAAATAATGTAAGCATTTTATTTAACTGCATAAAATATTCTTGTAATCTGGGATTTATAAAATCAGAAGCAAATAGATACAGATTAAAAACCAAATTGCCATCAGCATGTGTTAATGGAATTATAATAGCAGAAAAACAGGGCTTTTTAAGAGCAGAACAGCAGGTTATTGAAAAGGATGTTTTAGTTATGATGGATCCATTGAAGAGCTTTGATTTTAGTGTTATGAAAATTAAGGTTGATGAAAATGATGAACAAGCAGGTTTAAGTGATTTAGGTAATAATGAAAAAGCAGCAATATACATTAAATCATTGAACAACAGCAATGATATATTTAGAGCATATCCTGCTGAAGAAGGAATGGAAGAAATAGAGCTAGTTGAAAATGACGCTAGCTATTACCTTGAGATTTTCCTTATGGATGGCGATAAGCTTACAGGCGGCTTTAAGGCAGACTGGGATATAAGTTATAGTGATATGGTTAATAAAAACAAAATAACTTTTTATGTTTATGATAAAGGTGTTGCAAAAACAGATGATGAGAAGATGAATATGGTAAAGTTCTTAAATGAGAACAAAAATAATAATAAATTAATGCCAGAATTTGAATGAGGGTATGATGAAAGAAATAAAACTAAAGTTTATAGCAATCATCTGCATATTTCTTATATTAGGCATGCCTGTTTATACTGCAAGGGTTTTTGCACAGGATGATGAACAAGAAACCACAGAAGACAAGGGAATTATTGTGGATAATACTCCACCCTCAATAACAATTGAAGAGCTTCCTGAAAAGGTTACTGAACCATTCCTCGACATCAAGGGAACAACAAGCGAGTTCATTGTAATTGAGGTTACTCTTAATTCTGATTGTTATGACACAATAAACTCAAATGAGGACAACACATTCTCAATAGGCATAACCTTAACAGAAGGAGAAAATAAAATAACAATCAATTCAACTGATGTTGGTGGAAATTCTGTTATAAAGGAATTTGATGTTTTCTGCGATTCAGAGCAGCCTCAAATACTTTACAACAATATATATGAGTTAAGCCCTGCATACACAGCAAAGCAAACAGTTAAAGGCCAGGTTAACAAGCCAAATATAAACATAGATGTTTTTGTTAATGAAAAAGAAAAATATTCTGGAAAATCTGATTCTGATGGTAATTTTGAGATTGATATAAAACTAGAAAAAAGCATTAAAATAGGCGTAACAGACAAGAGCATAACTGTCGGGACACAGGAGGAAAATGCATGGGAAAACAAGATAAAAATAGTTGCAACAGATGATTATGGCAGAGAAACAACTGTTGAGGAAACTATTCTATATACTCTATGTGGCTATGGTTCTGACTGGGACGTAAAAACAGACAAAATAACACCAGAGGTTATAATACCAGAGCATTTAATACAGGGGATAGCACAGTTTAGCTTTCCAATTAATTTAACATATAGAGGAAGAGGCGATCCAAGCGAGGTTAGTTTAACAAGCGAGCCCCAGCTTACAAGCTATGAACTAAGCATGTCATCACAAGAAAAATTCCAAGACGAACTTTTTCCTGGCTCTGCAATGGGCTACTGGGATGATGATTATACTCATGGATATTTTATTGTAAATTTGAATGCCTGGCCTTATTCAAAAGATGAGCTTAATAACCTTAGTTTTATAAAAATACCACTAAGGCTCGATATATATTATGAATATGAGGATATAAATGGGGATATTGTTGAAAACACGCAAAGGAACTGCTGGACAATCAGTATAATGGTTGACAAGGAGGTTCCACTTGATAAGATTCCAAAAAAATTACTGAACACTACAATCAACCTCTTAAATTCTACTATAAACCTCATTGATGCAATAAAAAAACCAATTGACACAATTAAAACATACACATTTATTGGATGCGCTGGATCATGGATAGTATATTTGGGCCAATCCATTGCTTCAGAATTCTCATGCGTTGGAGTAAAAAAGGAGGCAGTCCAGGCATTAATAAATGATAAAGACACTTGTGTATCTATTCAAGAAGTTGGTGATTGTGATGCCTGCCTTCAGTCTTTAAAATCATTAAGAGAAACTGAAAAGGTTAGGAACTGGCTGTGTGACAGAATCTTCTGCCCTGCTGTCCCTTCTCTTAATTATCATACTGAAACATACAAAGACAGTATAACAAATCAAGAGAAAAATTTATGTAAAAAAAGAGGTAAAGACTCAAAACAATGTGAAGAAGAATACAAGCGCGCCTGGGATTCTGCATTTGTGATGATTGATGAATGGGAAAAGGCCAATGCAAAAGAAGGAGAAATAGAGGAAAGCTTCTTTGACAAAATATCTGAAGGCCTTGCATTCTGCGAAAAAGCAAAAGATCAGGAAATAACTGTTGTGACAGTTGACTCTGGAAACAAGCAAAAAACATATCTTATTGACAATGAAGGAAATGTTTGGGAAGCAGAAGAAAGGGTAGAAATAAAAGTGGGAGATAAAGAACCTGAAGGTGTATGGGTTGGCAAGGAAAATGAGGATATGGTCTTCTATGGATATGGCAATAAGATAGAAGCAGATGAACAGGGATACCTCATATTTGAAGAAAATGGAATTATTTATTATATAGACAAAGAAGGAAAAACAAGTGAATATAATGAAGATGTAAAGGAAAGTGATATAGATAAACTACCTTCAATAGTCCAATCAAAGAGAGGTATTGAAGGAAAGGATAATTATATACTTGACCCTACATCAGATATTATAAGGTCTGTGCAGGCAGTCTGCTTGCCTGCTGTTTCTGGCTATCTTAACCTGTGGAAACAGATTCTTGAAGCTGTAAAGCAGTGCTTTGAAACCATAATGATAACCGGAGAAGGGAGTGCTGGTGTATGCAAGGCAGTTCTTACAACCTATGTCTGCGATATGATTTATGATGTCATAAGATGCACCGGGGAATCATTTTCATTTGGAGCAGGTGAAGAAATTTCAGGAGGCATTACAGGAGTAATGCAAAAGATATCAACTGCTGGAAAAAATGTTGCTGATTCTGTTTCTTCAAGGTATGGACAGACAGGAATGTACAAAACAATGTTTGTTGATAGAAAACTTATACACTCTATGTGCTTGTTTGCATTTACAGGTGACTGGGGAGAATTTGACCTTGACACAATGCTAAGCGCAGAAGTTGGCATGCCAACATTAGGAAGCCAGGGCTTATTATATCCAACAACTAGAAGATTCATTGGCTCAAATCCTCTGGAATATGGAAGAACAACTTATATTTATCATATTGGTACAGGCATTATTGCAGGAGCAGATTTAAATTATATAGTTTATCTCAAATGCTCAAATGATAACTCATGCACAGATGGAAGATGTGACTGCTTTTACAAGGGTAAGGAAGAAGTGTATAATATTGCATCAGGAAGCTTGAGTGCAGGAGATATGTTTAGTGGTGAATTTTTTGAAAAAATAATTGATTCTCCTGTAAGATATGACAAGGCAGTTATTGAATGGGACTGGACAGACAATAAAGGTGAAATGCAGACAACAACCAAAGTTCAGAATATAGAAGAAGCTGGTGAGAAAACTCCAGATGATTGCAAACTTGACTCAAAAAGTGGGGAGTTCAGGTGCAAGTATATTATAGGCCAGTATGGTGATGCAAGATTCATAGATATCTATCCTTCGGACAATAGAAATTTGAAAAAAGTACCATATTCAATAGGAGAAACAATTAACTTTGATGTGGAGATTGAGATAATACCCCCTGGATCAGGAGACAAAATACCTAAATACCTTGTATGGAAAGTAACTGACCATAAAAATAAGGAAATAGAAAGAGACACAATCAAAATACCAAAAACAGACGGCAGGTGGGAAGATAAACTTCCAGGATATACAATAGGAGATGTCTTTGGCAGTGAAACAGGAGATAAAATCAAAGGTATAGACTCCTTAAAAGGTTACAAAAATCAATTAGATGTGAATCTTGATTTAATTCAATATTCCACTACAGATACACGCTTTGCTGTAATTTTTACTGCAGAAGATTATTATGAGGTTTGTTATGATTTAAGTAAAGATACTGGCGGATGGTATATTAAAAATGATGATGATTGTAAAGGGAGAACCTATAATAAAGATAATAAAATAATAAAAATAGAATATGGAGAAGGAAAAGGTGTTGAATTTAATCTAAATAGTAATCCAGATTTTAGTAAGGATGGAAACTGGGGTGCTGTTATTGAAGTTGAAAAGGGACAAAAAATAGAGGGATGTGTTGACGGAGAGGCAAAGTGGAAGGTAAAGTTTGAGTTATTGCACTCAAAGGAAAATAAAGAAGGGAGGTATGAATGCTGCGGCAGGTCAATAGACAGCGAGGAATTTGAAATCACAATAGACTGTGGCAGAGAAGCACATGATGAGGAACAGCCATGTGAAACAAATGAATTGATTAATGAAAAATGTAAATGCGGTGAAGACTATTGTGGAGATATAGTGGAAGGATGGAACATCTGCTGTGAGAAAGGAGATGAATTAAAATGTATTGGGAGTGATAAAATAGATGAAGAAAAAAAGATAGGCGGTGAATATGCTATTTCTGGTTCATCTATAAGCCAAGATTACCTTAATGAATTGTGTGGGCTAAGCTGATGATAAAACTTAAAAAGAAAATTCTAATAAAAGGCTTTGCTGATTCCTGTAAGGCCATAAAGAAAAACCCATTTTATCTTGCTATTGTGCCTGTTATTGATATTTTCTTCTTGT
>JAFCBX010000128.1 GCA_017610505.1 Methanosarcinales archaeon
ATTCCAATTTAGATTATCTTACAAGTGCGTTCTCTCCAACGCCTTCTACTGTTATTTCTTCTTTTTGTGTTTTAAGTGGCTTTCCATTGTAAAGAACATGGCCATTTGCATCTGTTCTCATCTCTGCTTCCCTGAATTCATTATAACCAAGATGTTTTTTTGGCTCTTTTTTAATGCCTTCAATAAAAACATTATCGCCAGGGCTGCTGTTTTTTGCTGAAAGGAGTTTTACATTTTCCTCACCATCTTTTTCTTCCATAGCTGCCAACAGCATGCCGTTGCTTTCCTTGCCCCTTAACACAACTGGCTTTAGGTTTGTAACAACAACTAGGTTTCTGCCTTCAAGCTCTTCTTTTGAGTAATGTTTTTTTATTCCAGCAACTATCTGCCTTTCCTCTTCACCAAGATTAATTTTTATCACAACTAATTTGTCAGCATCAGGATGGTCTTCAACAGAAATAATTTTTGCAATTTTTAAATCAAGCTTTGAAAATAGTTCAGTATTTTCATCTGTTTTTTCTTCCACTTTTTTCCCTCCAAATTCTTTTTTGAATTTTTCAACATCTTTGTCTTCAAGCTTATTAAATAATGGCTTAGCCTTGTTTATCTTATGTCCTTTCTTCAATGAAATCTTGCCAAGCTCTTTCCAGCCAAGCTCTTTGATGTTTAGCTGTTTGCAGATTTTTGATGATGTTTCAGGCATATATGGTTTTATTAAAATTGACAAATCCTTTGCCATGTTTGCACATACTGCCAGGCATGTTTCTGCTTTAATTTTATTTTCTTTTATTGTTTTCCATGGCTCTGTTTCTTGGAAATATTGGTTTCCTAATTTTGAGATATGCATTATATTTTTTAGTGCGTCTTTTAGCTGGATATCATCAAGAAGTTCTGTTGTTTTTTTAATTTTATTATTTATTTCTTTAAGCAGTTTTTCATCTCTTTTGTTTGGATTTGCTTTTGGAATCTCTGATTTACAAAACCTGTTAATAAAAGAAATTGTCCTGTTGATAAAATTACCTAGGTTAGCGACAACCTCATTGTTGATTTTGCTCTGGAAGTCATCCCATGAAAAGTCTGTGTCAGATTTCTCTGGCCTATTGACCATAACATAATATCTCCATATATCTGCTGGTATTCCTGTTTTAATTGCATCATCTCCAAAGACACCAAGGTTGCGACTTTTTGAGAACTGCCCGCCCTCATAGTTTATGTATTCATTTGATGAAATCCTATCCAATAAGATATAACCATCTTTTGTTCCAATTAATGATGCAGGGAACATAACAGTATGAAATGGAATGTTATCCTTTCCCATGAACTGAACTAATTTAACATCTTTTCCAAACCACCAATCTTTCCAGTCTTTTCTGCATTCTTTTGTTATTCCAATATACCCAATTGGTGCATCAAACCATGAGTAGAATACTTTCTTTTCAAAACCAGGGTAAGGCACTGGAATTCCCCATTTTAAGTCGCGGGTTATGCATCTTAGTTTTAATCCATCCCTTAACCATGCCTCTGTCATTGTCTTTGCATTCTGCGACCATCTTCCTTTTACAGATTGTTTTTTAATCCATTTCCCAAGCAATGGAGCAAGCTTTGGCAAATCAATAAAAAGATGCTCGCTTTCCTTTGTAATTGGCTTTGTTCCGCAGATTTTGCATCTTGCATCAATAAGCTCTGTTGCATTAAGCAATGCTCCGCAGTTCTCGCACTGGTCTCCGCGCGCATCCTTGTAGCCGCATTTTGGGCATATACCCTCAACAAACCTGTCAGCAAGAAATTTCTTGCATTTTGGGCAGTATGCCTGTGTCACAATATCTTTTTTTATAAAGCCATTCTTACTTAATTTTTTGAATATATCCTGGGTTACCTCATAGTTCTCCTTAGAAGAAGTCCTGCCAAAGCAGTCAAAAGAGCTTTCAAACCAGTCATAGATTTCTTTGTGTATCTTAAAGTATTTCTCACATACTTGCTTTGGGGTTATTCCCTCTTCTATTGCCTTTGTTTCTGTTGTTGTTCCATGCTCATCTGT
>JAFCBX010000129.1 GCA_017610505.1 Methanosarcinales archaeon
GCTTAGTGGAAAATTGGATGAATGCATAGCAGAAACAGATGCTGAGTTCAAGATAACAGAAAAATTCAATGATAAATCAACATGGAGTGGCGGAAGATTCCCATTGTTTGATATCGATAAAGAGTTAAATGAGAAATATGGAGTCAGGGGCTCTCCCGGATTAGTAATAAATGGAGTAACGGCAAAAAGCGGAAGAGATTCTGCAAGCCTGCTTGATGCAGTCTGCACAGGATTTAAGGATAAGCCTGCTGAATGCAATGAAGAGCTTTCTTCAGATAATCCATCTCCCGGGTTTGGATTTTCAGAAGAATCGTCAACATCAACTGGTGGCCAGTGCTGATAAATTTCTTTTTATTTTTTAATATTTTTTAGACATTTGTTCTTCAAGTAAATAATAATTAGAAATAAAAATTAAAAGATTAATTAAAAAACAAAAAATTAAATAAAAATTTACAAGTCGTCTCCTGTAAGGATAGATATTCTTGTGTCACTTGGCTTTATCTTTGAGTCCATTGCAACTACATATTTAACAGTTGTTTTTTCTGCTATCTTAACTAAATCACGGTCTATTGACCCATCAAAAACAATTGCATGAACACCAGACTTAAGGCTCTTTATAGTTGTCTGCAGCTCTGTTATAGGCACTTTTCCAAGAATGTTAAGTTTTGTGTCAAGAATATAAGCTCCACGAGTCCCGATAAGGTCCTCAAGCATATCCTTAAAGGCCTTTTTCTCCTCTGCAGATAGTTTCACTGGCTTTGAAGGTTCAGGTCTTCTGCTTTGCTCAGGTCTTCTGCTTTGCTCAGGTCTTCTGCTTTGCTCAAATCTTCTTGGGCTAAACCTTGGCTTTTGAACTGATTGTATTCTTGGTTTTGCTGATTTTAGACCTCCGTTATGTTCCTTTATCTCAAGTTTTGCCTGCTCCACTGCAATTCTGCCCCTCAAGGCCTTATGTATCTCTTTCTTTGTAATTTCTTCTAATTCCTTGCCATCTGGAGCTTTTGTAACATAATCTATTTCTGCCATGCTTGTAATTTCCTTGATTATAAGATCACCGCCGCGGTCACCATCTACAAAAAGAGTGGATGTTTTCTTTTTGCATAAGTCAACTATTGATTTTGGTGCAGATGTTCCATTTACTGCTATCACATTCTTAAAGCCATGCTTCAGCATATTTAAGACATCTGCTCTCCCTTCTACAATAATTATTTCGTCTGACTCGTCTATTGATGGTCCTGCTGGCAGCCTGTCTGTTCCATATTCCTGAATCTCCATTACCCTCACAGAATATGCCACCTCGTCTGCTAACTCCTGGCTGTCTGGGATAACATTGTCCATCATTGATTTTAAGAGATCCTTTGCCCTGTCTATGACAAATTTTCTTTTTGAAACCCTTACATCCTCTATATTCTGTACCTTGATTTTTGCAGTACAAGGACCAATTTTCTGGATTACCTCTAATGCAGCTGCTATTATAGATGTTTCTGCCTTGTCTAAAGATGATGGGATAAGTATTGAGCCACTTGTCTTACCTGATTTTGTCTCTAAGCTAACCTCAATCCTTCCTATTCTCCCGCTTCTCTGCAATTCTCTTAGTTCCAGGTCTGCTCCTAAAAGCCCCTCTGTCTGACCGAATATTGCTCCAATTACATCTGGTTTATCAACAATTCCATCAATTTCAATTATTGTGTGAACAATGTATTTTGATGATACTTGACTTATCTTTGCCATTTTAATTTCCTCCGTGTATTCTACTTAATGTTGAAGAAAGAGTTAATAGATTATGCAATTAACTGATGCTTTGTTTCTCTAAAGCTAATGAATCTATGAACATAATAACTCCCTCTTTGCTTTAATACAGAACAAGCTTTAATAGTTTTTAATTGACCTTAAACTATGTCTTTTTCCTATTTTTTTCAAAAAATAACCCCTTAAATGAATGATAATAGTGAATAAAGCTCTTAGCTTGCTCTATACTGTTTTTTATGAATATTAAATGTTTTGTTGCCCGCAACACTAACTCCCCAAGAGTACCTTAAATTCATCGCATAACAAGTCGTTATGGCTTGTAAAAGGACTTTATTTGCACAGAAAATAATATGGATTTACCCTATAAAAAGCTTTGGTTTTTAAGCAATTCTAAAGCCATTCTCAACTTTATTGTCTGGTTTTATTAGAACTACATCTTTATTGTCTAAAACAACACCTAAAACCAAAACCTCAGAGATAAAATCTGCTATCTGCTTTGGCGGAAAATTAACAACTGCAATAACCTGCTTATTAACTAAATCTTCTTTTTTGTAAAGTTTTGTAATCTGTGCACTTGATTTCTTGATTCCAAGAGGGCCGAAGTCAATAGTCAGTTTGTAGGCCGGGTTCCTGGCCTCTGGAAAATCCTCTACCTTAACAACAGTTCCAACACGCATATCAACTTTTTCAAAATCCTGCCAGGTTATCATAAAAAAATAAAAAACTAATTAATATAAAAAAGTGTTGTTTAATGCATAACTTATATAAAGTTGAATATTATTTATTTTTTCATGGCCAAGACAACAAAAGAGAAGTTCAAAACCTATGGAAATGTGTTTGATAATTTTGCATTAAGAAATCTGTTTAATTTATCATCAAAGGGTTTTTTTGAAGAGGATTCCCTCAGCCCTATATCTATTGGAAAGGAATCAAATGTTTTTTCTGCAAAAGGCAAAGATGGAAAGGTTATACTAAAGATTTACAGGCTGGAAACATGCGACTTTAACCAGATGTATAAGTACATAAGGAATGATCCAAGGTTTTTGGGATTGAAAAAGCAGAGGCGTAAAATAATATTTGCATGGGTGCAGAGAGAGTACAGGAACCTTTTCAGGGCAAGGGAAGCTAATGTAAAAGTGCCAAAGCCAATAACCTTTTTGAATAATGTTCTTGTCATGGAATTCATTGGAAATAAGGAAGCTGCTCCAAAGCTTAAAGATAA
Source organism: Methanosarcinales archaeon (assembly GCA_017610505.1). Classification (GTDB taxonomy): domain Archaea; phylum Nanobdellota; class Nanobdellia; order Woesearchaeales; family CG1-02-33-12; genus CG1-02-33-12. The sequence continues at coordinate 2,972 of JAFCBX010000129.1, forward strand.
TATTCCAGCTGACCTAAAAAAATGTTACAATAAGATTAAAAAATATATAAGAAATTTCTATAAAGCTGGTTTTGTTCACGGCGACCTTTCAGAGTTTAATATCCTAAACCTCAATGACAATCCAGTTTTCATTGACTTATCGCATTCAATACCCATTAAAAGTCCAGGAGCATCTGAACTAGTTGAAAGAGATGTAAAGAATATATGCAGGTTTTTTAATAAGTACAGATTAAAACTTAAATATGAAAAAGAGCTGAAAGAAATTCTTTCTTAATTTTTAAAAAAATAAAAAACTTCATTGCATTACTGCAATGAAGAAAAAATTTTGCCTTCAGTTCTTAAAGATTGGGGGTGATTAAAAAATGAAGGCAAAGAAAACAACACCTAAACGGTGATCATCATTGCACTATCTCAATGCCAAGCTCATCATTGATTTCCTGCATCTCAAC
>JAFCBX010000040.1 GCA_017610505.1 Methanosarcinales archaeon
TTAATGACAGGTTTTTGCTTTCTTGGTTCATGGATTTCACCAATGAAACTCTTCTATACAACCAGGGATTAAAGCCAGACATTAACCCAGAATTTATTATTGAATGTGATATTATCAGACCAAACAGTAGCATAACCCAAGAGATAGAATTAAAGGTTGATGATAAGCTAAAAAAGGAAATGGAAGCAACAACTGATTTCAAGTTCACAGAAAACCAGATTAGAAAACAGCAGAATCTTACAAAAAAGTATATGAATGAAGAAAACATTGAGATTAAAATAAAAAAGTCTTACATAAGGGAATTCCTAGATTACAAACAGGACAAGAAACCCGGAGCAATCTCTGAGTTCCAGGCACGGTTAAAGCACTGGGACAGCCTAAGCCTGAAAGCATTTATTTTAATTTGTGATCAATACTTAAACAAGAAAATAAGGGCAGAAGCTGACAAGATTGAGACTAACTACAAAGATATAGAGGATATTGCAGACAGAAAAGCAGTTAGAATCATAACCAGAAAAAAGGGTAACATAATTCCAACAGTAGAAAAAATTGCTGAGTCATGCGGCCAGATATTAGATGAAAAGAAAAATGTTATTCCTGTTACAACTTACAGAGAAGATGATAAATACTGGTACTTTATTAAACAGACCAAGCTTTACTTAAATATTGACAATTTTTCTTCTGCTAAAAAAAATTACTATCAAACATACCATATCATAGGAGATTTTTTTGGAGAACCAATTGAAACCCAGGTAAGAAGCAAATATATGGACATAATTGCAGAAGCAAAAGAAGAGTCTGCAGCCTCCTGGAGTACCTACAAAAAAAAGAACAGAAGAATTATAGAAGACATTCTTAAAGAAAGGCCTGAATCAGGTTACATCCTTAAACTATTTAAGGATATCTTCAAAGGAATTGAGTGAGCTTATTAGCTATAATCTTTTTGGCCAGTGATAAGATAACTAATTTTAATTATATTATATCTTCTATAGGTGTTTTTGGCTTTTTAACAGGTGTTTTTTGTTTTTTAACTTCTTTTGTGAGGTCAACTCCCAAATCCTGCAATGACTTTACATGCATCTGCATAAGCTGCTCAACAATGCTCAGTATCTTGGCCATTTCTTCCCTTTCTTTTGCTAATGTGGTTAGTGCACCCTTATGAAAACCAATCATCTCCTCTTTGCTTGCTTTTTTTACCATAACTATCACCAATACCTAGTTTTTATTACTTATATTTATTCTTTTTGAATTTTTAACCAAAAAAGGCATATTTTTAAACTTAATAGATTTCTTGTAAGGCATGGAAATTCAAGGAATAGTTAATAATGGAAACCTAGTTAGCAAGGATGAATGGAATAAATATATCAATAGCCTAAAAACAAATAAGACAGAAATCAATAAAGAAAAATGCAAAGAATTAATTAAAGATACCCTTATTAAATCAATAAAGAAAAGAACCCTCAACTTAAATAAATTTGGGATTCTTTTCTCAGGGGGTATAGACTCCTCAGTAATTGCATTAATATGCAAGCAACTTGGCTGTGATTTTAAATGTTATGCAATTGGCCTGGAAAACTCCAAAGACCTTGAATGGGCAGAAAAAACTGCCTTGGCCCTTAACCTGAAACTAAAAACAGTAACCCTTGAATTAGATGAAGCAGAAACAATAATAAAAAAAGTCATTGAGATATTAAAACAAACAGATATTGTTGATGTTGGGGTTGGCTCAGTTATTCATGCAGGAATAAAGCTTGCAAAAAAAGATTTAATAAACACTTTATTTACTGGAACTGGCTCTGATGAAATGTTTGCAGGATATAACAGGTTTGAAAATATAAAAAATATAAATAAGGAGTGCTGGTCAAGCCTGAATAATTTGTTCAAGGACTTGAAAAGAGATTTTCTTATAGCAAAAAGCCAAAAAGCAACATTAGCAACACCCTTCCTCGATGAGAAAGTCATAAAATCAGCAATGCAAACTCCTTCAAGATATAAAATAAAAAAATATATTTTAAGGGAAATCGCTCTTGATTTAGGTCTGCCAAGAGAATTTGCATTCAGAAAGAAAACAGCTGCACAATATGGCTCTGGAATTGACAAGGCAATATTAAAATTAGCAAAAAAGAATGGATTCAAATACAAAAAAAATTATTTAATGAGTTTATCTTAAGTGGATTTCAACAATATCCTCGTCTAAAAGCTTATGTTTTAACCTGAGCATCTGCCCGCCAAACTTTGCAGATTTTCCCCAAACACGTGCAAACTTGAATTTTGTGACAAAATCTCTGTGGAGTTTATTGCAAACCTTTTCTATTGTGCAGTTTTTGTTTATTATTAGTGGAACATCTAAATCTGCTTTTTTCCTAACTTCTTTGAGGTAGATATTTATTAATTCAAGCCCATTGTATATCTTTTCCTTTAATTCATTTATATTGGAAGGGTTATTTGCGCATATTAAGACAGCATCAGGAAATTTTCTTTTTGCATCCTCTATCTGCTCAGGAGTTGCAAGGTCAATCTTATTTATAACAGTGACTGCACTAACATACTTTTTGTTGCCTTCTATACAATCAATAAACTGGTCTGAATTTATCTGCGTCCTGATAAGAACCTCTGCATTGGATATTGAAAATTCCTTCATTATACCTTTTATTGTTTCATCATCCAGATCAGGCAGTTGGACAGTTTTTCCTATCCTAATTCCACCTCTGGATTTCTTTTTTATCCTTACATCAGGCTTTTTCTGATTCAATCTTATCCCAGTTTCATAAACTTCTTTTACCAAAACATCATATTCCCCTAACCTGTTTATATCAAGAAGCATTAAAACCAAATCGCAGTTGCGCATGACTGCAAGCACTTCTTTTCCACGCCCGCGGCCAGATGCCGCCCCAGAAACAACACCAGGAACATCAAGAATCTGGATTTTTGCATGCTTGTATTCCATTGTTCCAGGAATAACACTTAAGGTTGTGAAATCATATGTACCAATTGGTGAATTAGCATTTGTAATCTTATTCAACAAAGTGGATTTTCCAACTGATGGGAACCCCAGCATAATAACTGTTCCGTCACCTGTTTTTCTTACAGAGTATCCCTCTTTTTTTCCTTTTGATGCTGAGCGTGCAAGCTCTTTTTTCTTTAAATTAGCTATCTTTGCCTTTATTAAGCCAATATGGTGCTGGGTTCTCTTATTGTATTTTGTTGTTGAAAGCTCCTGCTCAAACTCTTTTATTTTGTCATAACTGGTTTTTTTTTCAGGAGTTTTCTCAAGCCTTTTATCCAGCTTAATCTTCTTTGATTTCTTCCTTTGCACCATTTTTAATAAAAAGATGAACTTTCTTTATATTCTTTTCTACATTAATCTTTTTCATGATATAAAAATTCAAAAGCTATAAATATATGCAATGATTCCCTAAAATATGACGCGATTTATTGTTGTAGCGGGGGGTGTTATTTCTGGCGTAGGTAAGGGAGTCACAGTTGCTTCTATTGGTAAGATTCTTCAAGAGTATGGGTTTAATGTAACTGCTATAAAAATAGATCCGTATATAAATTATGATGCAGGCACATTAAGGCCGACAGAACACGGCGAGGTATGGGTAACAAGTGATGGAGGAGAAATTGACCAGGACCTCGGAAATTATGAGCGATTTCTAGATATGGACATTCCAAAGAAAAATAATATAACAACTGGCCAGATATACAAAACCATAATAGATAAGGAAAGGGCTGGCAAATATTTAGGAAAAACAGTCCAGTTTATTCCACACATACCAAACGAAATCAAAAGAAGAATAAAGGAATCTTCAAAAGGTTATGACTTTTGCTTGATTGAGATAGGGGGTACTATTGGAGACTATGAAAATATACCTTTTCTATTTGCTATGAAAAGTCTAAGAAGGGAAATAGGCAAAGAAAATATTCTTTACTTTTTAATAACTTACCTTCCAATTCCACCACATATAGGGGAAATGAAAACAAAACCAACACAACAGGCAATAAAGATGCTTGGCGAGACTGGAATTCTCCCTGATTTTATTGTATGCAGGGCAGAAAGAGCATTAGATGAGATAAGAAAAAAGAAAATAGAAACATATGCAAATATTAAGTCTGATTATGTAATTTCTGAGCCGGATATTGATACAATATACAGGATTCCGCTTGATTTAGAAAAGGAAAAACTTGGGTTAAAGATACTAAAAGAATTCAATTTAAAACCAAAGAAAAAACCTCAATGGGAAAAGTGGAAAAAATGTGTTGATAATATTGCCAATAATAATAAGGAAATAAAGATTGCAATGGTTGGAAAGTATGTAGATATTGGGGATTATAAATTAACAGATTCTTATATCTCAATAAATCAGGCGTTGCAGCATGCAGGAGCTAACTTAAATGTTAATGTGAGAATAGAATGGATTGATTCAAAAAAAATTGAGAAAAATAAAGATGAATTAGAACAATTAAAAAATTATAATGGAATAATAATACCTGGCGGCTTTGGAGCCTCTGGTGTTGAGGGAAAGATAAAAACAATTAAGTTTGCTAGGGAGAATAATATTCCTTTTTTGGGCCTATGCTATGGCATGCAGTTGGCAGTTGTTGAGTTTGCGAGAAACATATGTAAAATGGAAGATGCAAATACAACAGAAGTTAACAAAAATACAAACTATCCTGTGATTGATATATTACCAACACAGAAGAGATTAATGAAAGAGAGCAGATATGGCGGCACAATGCGTCTGGGAGCTTATGCTGCTATGCTCAAGGAAAATTCAAGGGTTTTGCAATTATATAAGGAAGCAGGACGTTTAGAAGATGATAAGAACAAAGTTTTAAAACTAAAAAACAATGAAGAACAGTCATTTAGGCTTGGAATCTTAGAGCAAGCTAAAAATATAATATTAGAACGTCATAGGCATAGGTATGAAGTTAATCCTTTGTTTATACCTAAATTAGAAGAAAAGGGCTTAGTATTTTCAGGCTACCATATCAGAAAAGATAAAGAAAAATTAATGGAATTTCTTGAATTGCCAGAGCATAAATTTTTTATAGCAACACAGGCACATCCAGAGTTTAAATCAACATTAACTAACCCTAATCCTTTATTTTATGGATTTATTAAATCCTGCATTTAATTTTTCTCTTGTTAAAAAAGCTAAAAACATAAGATTTTTAAATAAAATGGTGCTAACTGGCCATATGGACCCTGTAAATAATGCATCTGTTATTACTGACTCAATAGGTATTTTGCCTAAATTATTATCTGGAATTTTCACTAAACTGGTTGTTGCAGTAATAATCATCCTGATTGGCCTTATTGCCGGAAAATTATTAGGAAAGCTTATTCATAAGACACGTCATGAGGTTGAACTCAATAAAATTCTGAAAAAAGCAGCTGGAATCAAGATTTCTGTAGAGGAGATAATCTCCACTTTTATTACCTACTTTATTTATTTTATATTTATTGTGATGGCCTTAAACCAGCTTGGTCTTACAACAGTTGTTCTGCATATGATATCAGGAGCCATATTAATCATAATAATAATCTCAATTTTGCTTTCAATAAAAGACTTTATACCAAATATGTTTGCAGGATTTTTTATACATCAAAAGAGGTTTATTAAGGAAGGTGATATAATCCAAGTTGATAATACTAAGGGAAAGGTTATTCACATAAACCTTGTTGAGACAAAAATAGAAACAAAACAAGGGGATATAATCTACATTCCAAATTCTTTATTAACAAAGAAAACAATTGTGAAAATCAAAAAGAAAAAGCTTAGTTAGTCTGAATTGTTTCTAACAAAGATACAATATTCAATATCTGTATTCTTGTATAAGCCTGCATGTTTGTGTCATCTGCTATCTCATCAAGCTCGTTCAAGACCTTATTGACCCTTATTGAAAGCTCTGAACCATCTTCTAGGATATTAATCATCTGATTTATCTTGTTTTTTACATTCTTAGGAACTGCTGAATCATTGCTCAATTCTGAAAGAGCACTAATAATCTCTTTTATTTTTTCTTCTGTCATGTTTAAGGTTGTTATTCTTTTATTTCTTTGAGAACTTCTTTTTGAATCTTGTCTGCTTTCTCCTTGATTTTTTCCTCTTGTTTCTCAAGCATCTTTATTCTTAGCTCCACTGTTTCTTTTTTTGATTTTAAGTCTTTCTCCAATTCCTCTTTTTTTGATGAAACCATTATATTTCCAACTATTTTATATGCTTTATCAGAATTCTTGAGCTCTTTTAATGATGATTCTATCTCCATTAATTGCGTCTGGAATCCCTGTTTTTGCATTAAGAATTGCTGCATGCTTTGTTCAATAAGCTGCAATTGTTGAATTTTTTGTTCTGTTTCTTTTGAAACATTCATTTTTTTAATCCCTCTATCTTTTCATAAACAGTAAGCAATTTTGTGATTGAATTAAGTGTTGCCCTCAATGCAACTGAGTCTTTTGCATTGATATTAAACTCAACACAATCTTGGTATTTTTTAATAGTGTAATCTGACCTGTCTGTTTTTAAGCTTTTTGATTCTGAAATAAAGCATTTATAGACAATAGATGGATTCTTGAAAACCCTTATCTTAGCTGAGTAAATCATCTGGCTTTGACCTTTGTTATTGTTGTTCTTGGCTTGAAAAGTATTTTAGACCCACAGTAAGGGCATCTGATTTTCTTCCTTAGGTAATTTATAGATACCTTTTTATTGCAGTTAAAACATCTGTATTCTACCATTTAAAGCACCTTCTTCTCTTCTTTTGCAATAGTATAGGCCTTTCCTGTAAACTTAGCCTTGCATTTCTTGCAGAACCATATTCCGGCAGCTATCCTCTTGACTTGCATGCTGTTGCAGTAGGGGCATTTATGCTTTTTTCTCTGCTCTTTTTCAATCTTTGCAAGTTTTAGCTTGACTGTTCTTCCATACCTTGATCCAAATCTTTTAATGGACCCTAAACCTTTGACTTTTGCCATTTTGTTTCCTTATATTATCATAAACTGGGGCTGCCCGGACTTTCACAACTGGTGAGCATAGCGAACTTGAGGGACTTCAATTGCAGGGCAATTGAATGTCACTCTTTGCGTATCAAATGAGCGTAACCATTTGGTTTGAACCGGGGTCGTCTGGTTTCTTGTGTTTTAACAACCCAAACCAGAAAGGATGAACCAAGCTACCCTACAGCCCCAACTAATAAACAAGGGGAATATGGGCCGTATTTAAATAAACAAGGGGAATATGGGCCGTATTTAAATCTTTTGTTTTAAAATCTCATTTACCAAAATTTTATATATGGCCTCTAATTCTTTATAACCATGGCACTAACTGAAAAACAAAGGTATGAACTGAAGAAATTTATTAAGAAGCTCGAGGTATTTAGAAGGCCGCACACAGAGCTTATTACAGTGTACGTGCCTGTAGGATATGACCTAAACAAGATAATAAACCATTTAAAACAGGAGCAGGGGACTGCATCCAACATAAAATCAGCCACAACAAGAAGGAATGTTACAGATGGACTTGAAAGAATGATTCAGCACCTGCGCTTATTTAAGCAGACACCAAAAAATGGATTGGCAGTTTTCTCAGGAAATGTTGCTGAAAGAGAAGGCCAGATTGATTTAAAAGTATGGAGCATAGAGCCGCCTGTGCCTCTGAATACAAGAATTTATAGATGTGACAAACAGTTTGTCCTTGATTTATTGAGAGATATGCTTGACACAAAAGAGGTCTACGGCCTTGTTGTGCTAGACAGAAGAGATGCAAACATTGCTCTTTTAAAAGGAAAAACAATAATTCCCTTGGTTAAAACACATTCACAAGTGCCTGGAAAACAGCGAGCTGGGGGGCAATGTCTTGTAAATGAATCCTTAATCCAATTATCTGATGGTTCTCTTCCAAAAATTGAAACTATTCATAATCCAAACATAATTAAATCTGTTACGATTAAGAACAATTTTGCAATTTTGGATTCAAACATCATAGATAAATGGAATGTAAAGAAGAACAAAATTTACAAGATTATTACTAAGAATCCCCGCTTAGAAATTCAATCATCTAAAAATCATTTGTTTTTTGTAGCAACTTCTGAAAGAATAATTGAAAAATCTGCTGAGGAATTAAAACAGGGAGATTATCTAATAATGCCTGAAAAAATATACATCAAAGGAAAAATACAAGAAATAAATTCAGAAAAATATTATAATTCTTTTATCATAACCAGGGAAGGCCAGGAATTTCTAAAGAAAAGAAGATTAAAAAAGGGATTGCTTCAAAGGCAATTAGCAAAAGAAGCAGGTTTAACACAAACAACAATCTCCCGTTATGAACTTGGTAAATCAAATGCATGCAGGATGCCATTAAAAAGGTTGTGCAGTAAGTTAAATATTGATTTTGATAAATTTTTGAAAGATTATACTAATCATTACATGTATAGAAATATAAGTTTACCAAATACTTTAAATAAGGAATTTGCTCAATTTTTAGGATATCTCATAGGGGATGGTTGCATAGAAACTGATAGGGTTACTTTCTTTGAGCAAAATAAACAATTAGCGTTAACTTACCAGAGAAAATTCAATCAATTCTTCAAAATAAATTCCAGCTATAGATTTAGAGAAAGCAAAAACTACCACCAAATAAGATTTACTAGCAGACCCTTGGTTAGATTAATCAAAGAAGAATTCCCGGAAATAAGGAAAGCTTTAGATTCTGAAATCCCTAAAAAGATACTCCAATCTGATAATTTGATTGTTGCAGCTTTCTTGAGAGGATTATTTGATGCAGATGGATATGTTAGTATCAAAAGAGGAATTGCTCTGGGAATAAATAATAAGAAATTGGCTCAACATACCCAACTTGCACTGTTAAGGTTTTCTATTTTAAGTTCATTGCTGGAATATAACAATAGAGCAAATAAATATAGCAATAATCCGAGATTTACAGTGGATATAACTGAAAAAAAATCAATTCAATTGTTCAAAAAACACATTGGTTTCAGCTTTCATGGAAAAACTAATAAATTAAATGCTCTCCTTAATAAAAAATCAGATTCAAGCTATTCCAGACAAATAATAGTTTCAGGAAGAAAAATAAGGAAATTAATAGAAAAATCAGGCTATAATCTTGAATTGTTCCCTAAAGTTAATAATTTTTTTAGAAATGAAAGAATGATGAGCAAGCAAACTTTCAAAAATTCAATTTTATCTACTATTCAAGATAAAAAACTGTATAATCAATTAGAAATTATTTACAATTATCCAGTTCTTCCAATTAAGATAAACAAGATAGAAAAAATCAATAAGAAAGTAAAAATGATTGATATATCAGTCAAAAACAAAAACTTCATAGCAAATGGGATAATTACTCATAATTCAGCAGCTCGTTTTGCAAGAATAAGAGAAGGCGCTGCAAAAGACCACTATAAAAAGGTTGCAGAATATATGAAAAACCAGTTTTTAACACTAAAAGAGCTTAAGGGAATAATTGTTGGAGGCCCTGGCCCTACAAAATATGATTTTGTTGAAGGTGGATATATTACAACAGAATTAAAAAACAAGATAATTGCAATAAAGGATTTATCTTATACAGAAGAATTTGGCCTGCAGGAATTATTAGACAGATCCCAGGATGTGCTGGCAAAAGAAGAGGTAGCAGTTGAAAAGGACATAATGGGAAAATTCTTTAACCTGTTATCAACAAAGCCCGGAATGGCTAACTATGGCCTTGACGAAGTGAAAAAAAACCTTGAAATTGGTGCTGTAGATACTTTATTGCTTTCAGAAAGCCTTGATGACAATACAATAGATGAAATGGAAAAGCTGGCAAAAACAGTTGGCACAAATGTTAAGATAATCTCAACAGAAACAAGAGAAGGCATCCAGCTAAGGGAGCTTGGCAAAGTAGCTGCCATCCTAAGGTATGAGGTTTGAAAAGATTATTATAGCAAGACTATTTCTTTTATAAAATGCAACTAATCAAAGAGGCTTTTGAGAAACTTTATCCAAATAAGGATTTTAACTATAATATTAAGGTTAAATACTCTGCAAGGTTCAAGCCATATAATGCAAATGTAAGATACACTAAAAATAATCTTGAATTTAGCTTAAGCAAGCAGTGGAAACATATAAGCAAAGACATTGTTGTTGGATTAATACAAAGCCTTCTTCTAAAGGTATTTAATGACAAAAAACAGACAATAAATATTGATTTATATAATTCTTTTATAAGGAACCTTCATATATCCATCCCAAAGCAGAAGTCAGACCCAATACTTGAAAGCTCTTTCAACAGAGTAAACAAAAAATATTTCTACAATCTTGTTGAGATTCCCAATCTTGAATGGGGAAACCACTCAAAAAGAAAGCTTGGCTCTTATGATTATCATACAGACACAATAAACATAAGCAGGATATTTTTAGATGCAGAGCCAGATATTCTCGATTATATCATTTATCATGAGATGCTTCATAAAAAAATAAAATTCAAAAATAAAGCTAACAGGAGCTATCATCATACAAAGGAGTTTAAAGCAAAGGAAAAAGAATTTGAAGGCCATAAAGAAATGGAGAAGAAAATAAAGAATTTAATCAGAAAATCAAAACATAAGGGATTTTTAGACTATTTTAGCTAATAAAAATCAAAAACTATAAATATAGCCAGTTTTCCCTTTTTATTATAACGAGGTAAATATCATGGCAACAAAACTTATCGCAGCAACCTCAATTCAGGAGGGAAGGTATATAATACTTGATGAGATCCCATGTAAGGTAACAGACATTCAGATATCAAGGCCAGGGAAGCATGGCCATGCAAAGGTGAGAATAACTGCAATTGGGATTATTGACGGCAAGAAAAGGGAGACAGTAATGCCTGGCCACGACATGCTGCAGACACCTATGATAGATAAAAAGACAGCACAGGTTTTATCAGTGCATGGCAATGTTGCTAATGTAATGGATGCAGGAACATACGAGACCTTTGATATAGAAATTCCTGAAGAATTGAAGGCAGACTGTGTTCCTGGCTCTAATGTGCTTTATTGGTCAATAATGGGCAGTAAGATTATGAAACAGGTTAAATCAGAATAGGTGCAAAATGGTAAAATTTCCAGAAGCAGAAGCAAGAAGAATACATAATATATTTGTATGCAAAAACTGCAAGACAAAGATAAGGGCTAATATAATGAAGGTTCTCCAGGGAAAAATCAAGTGCAGGAAATGCAACAGCAAGGCATTAAGGCCCCTTAGAAAGAAATAAAATGGATATTCAAGTAATAAGCGCAGTAATTTTTGTTTTGTCTCTTATTATATTTCTTTATATTAAAAGAAAGAAAATTGTTATTCAGAAAGTTTTGTTTCCATTTATTTATATGATTCTTTATAAGACCAACTTAGGTCTTAAATTAATGGATAAGATTTCTTCTAAATATAGAGAATGGATTAAGTTATTTGGTTATATTTGTATTGGATTTGGTTTTTATGGGATGATATTTATTTCTTATAATATAATCGTAATGATTTATAAATTAATATTTGTTCCTCAAGTAATTGAAGCAGGTGTTAGTTTAGTATTGCCTTTTACCAATGTTCCCGGAATTGGTTATTTATCATTTTTCCATTGGATTATTGCACTTTTTGTTTTAGTTATTATTCATGAGTTCGCTCACGGTGTTGTTGCAAGAGCTAATAATGTTCCTGTTAAGTCAAGCGGTTTTGCATTTTTATCTGTTTTAGTTCCAATAATACCTGCGGCTTTTGTTGAGCCTAATGAAAAGAAACTGGCTAAAGAAAAGTCAGTTGTGCAGTATTCTGTTTTTGCAGCAGGGCCTATAATTAATATTATATTTGCATTTATGTTATTGTTTGCTTTTCCGTATGTTGCAAATTCTGCTAAATTAGCACCTTTTGAAGACAAGATGACTGAACCAATAGGTTTTTCATTTGATTTAACTAATTCAACTTTACCTGCTGCTTTAGCTGGAATGGAAAGCGGAATGATTGTCAATTCTTTTAATAATGGGAAAGTTAATGACGCTAATAAATTTATTGAGCATATGTATTAT
>JAFCBX010000130.1 GCA_017610505.1 Methanosarcinales archaeon
AGCTATTATTTGCATTAGTTTTTCCTTTTTGTTACGGATTTTCGTGGTTTTATCTTCATGAAATTGATGATGAATATGGTAATCCTTTTACGTAATTTTCCATAAATTCAAAATCAGGTTTTCCGTTTTTTGCAGGTAATTTTATTTTCATTCTTCGTATTCTTGTCTGACTGCTCTTTCTACCATAGTTAAATCTATATTGCTCTAAATTTAAAATAGTCACAAAGAACAATGCCGTGTATTTATTCATCTTAAACTTTGGTATTAATTTTTCTACATGATCGCTTGCAGAAAAGGGAAATGATTGGTATGAAGTATATCCAATAACTGCACTATCAACAGTCAAAATATTTCCTTCTTCTGTGTAATAATTAAATAATCCTTCTACACCATTATTGGTTGCTCGGGTTGTTATATAAGGATATTTTCCCTCACCATATTCTTCAAGCTCAAGAATTGATGTTGTTTTTGAACCTTTTATTTCAAACAAAGTATTTACATTAAATTCTTGCCAATATGATTTTTGCAAAATAACTTTATTGCCATTTAACGGTAACGCATTAAAACACTTATTGATTATACTTTCTGCCTTCGAACCTGCATTATGAACTATACCTTTAATGTAAGATTCCATAAATTCAAAATCAGGCTCATTGTTTTTTGAAGGAAGCTTTATTTTTAATTTTTTAAGGGTTTTGAGCTTTCCAGTAAAACCATAATTAAATCTATATTTCTCTTTTTTGATTACAACTATAAGAAAAGTTGCAATATATTCGTTTAGTGTATGATTTTTAAGATACATTACATTACAATTATCTGAAACCCAAGCATCGTAAGGATGATAAAAAACCTCGCCAATTGAACCATAACAAGCAAAAGTTAAAAAATTTTTTGCAAAATTGGGTTTTTTTGAAATGTAAGCATCCACACCATTGTTAAATGATGATGAACTAATATATGGCGTTTTCCCCGCATGCATTTGTGTTTTGGTTAAGCGCTTACCCTTAAAAAGCCTAAAGATATAATCAAATGTGAAATATTTCCATTTATTTGTTTTCATGTTATTTGTCTCCATGTTATAAACTATGTTTAACCAAAAATGATGAATAATCTCTAATAACTTGAATAAAATCTTCATCTTTAAGCTGCGAATAATCTGTCTCCATATATGCTTCTGCACACCATTCGTCTTTTGCAGTAACTGCTTTATTAATACTAAATCCTGCTTCTTCTTTTCTGTTAAGATAATAATAAACCATTTTTTCTTTTATCTTTTTCCATCTTCCATAAGCATCTATTCTGCCTTTATTTTTTCTTTTTACAAATCCATCATCCTTATAATATCCAAAATAAGTTTCTTTATTATTCGGATGCGGTTTGTGTGCTGTAAAAATCATTATTGCCGTGACAACATTCGTATTTGAATTAAAAAATAGTTCGTTAGGCATTGATAAAACTGCTTCTAAGGTGTGATCCTTTAATAACTTTTTCTTCAATTCATATACTGTCCCATTCTGTGCTAATGCGCTTTGCATAGGGACAATAGCAATGCATGTTCCACCAGGTTGTAACATCTTAAGGTTGTTTAAAACAAATTTTAATTCATCTATATCTTTCTTTTTATTAGCTTTGTAAGGTGGATTCAAAAAACCAATGTTTGGTTTAAACTTCACAATTTCTTTTTCTATATTTTTATCAAAACAATTACCCTTTATAATGTTTGTTTTACCATCTTGGTGAATACACATATTTGAAACAGCTAGAGGAAAAATGTGAGATTGATATTCAACGCCAATAATCTGTTTTGTTTTGATATCTTTAATTTTAGTTGAATCTCCCTTTGCATCTTCTATCATTTTTCGCATTGTGCTGATTAAAAAACCACCAGTGCCACAGCAATTATCATAAACAACGTTATTTTTGTTTACCCCTGCTAATTCAGCAAATAAATCGGTGATATGAGGTGGGGTTAAGACAATTCCTAAACCTTTATCATTATTTGCATATCTTAAAAAC
>JAFCBX010000131.1 GCA_017610505.1 Methanosarcinales archaeon
TGACCTTGTTCCTATGATAACAAATTATCCTTCATATCCATGGTATAAATCATCTATTTTTAATATTATTGGAGGGCTCCTGAAATATCATAATGGCTATTCATGGCCGTGGATTGGCTGCTTTGATGCTATTGCAAAGCATAAATTAGGTATGAAAAAAGAATCAGAGAAGGTTCTTAAGAGGATAGCCAGGCTAATCTGCAAACACAGCACAACCTCTGAAATCTACAACAGCAAGGGAAAAAGAATTAGAACATGGATTTACCAGAGCGAGAACAGGTTTAGCTGGACAGCAGGATTGTTTATATTAGCTGTAAATGAGATCATCAGGCCAAAAAAGTAATTTCTACTTCTGTTAAAACCAAAACATTTATATATAAGTATAATTATAAGTATAATAAGATTAATTAAAATAAGTAAAAAAATAAGTATAAAATGCACGAAATAAGAAGAAAGCTTTACAAGCGCGGATCAAGTTATGAGACAACCATACCCATGCCATTACTTTTTGCACTTGATAAAAATGAAAAATATGATGTTGTTTTCCAGTTTGACCCAAAAAAGAATATCTGGCTTATAAAATTTGAAGAAATAAAGAAGAGGTAAACATGAAGAAAAAATTAAGAGAGGTAGTTGATAATTTAGAGCATGAGGATTTAATAAAACTGCAGAAAGACCTTGAGAAAGAAGGGGGAATACATATCAAAAAGCTCATTAGTGATAAGATACAGCAGCTTGAAGACAGTGAGAAAGCAGTATGTGCTGTATGCGGAAATCCCATAAATCCCTACTATACAGAGCATTACACTTTGATATTTGGCCCAAGGGGTTTCAGAAAAAAAGCAAATTTCTGTGCTCTTGACTGCCTGGAATTCTTCCTGAAAAATTTAAAGCAGGCAAAAACAATAAAAGAATAATATAAAAATTTAAAAACAAACCCAGATTCACTTTTTAACATGGCAGAATATTTGTATGACACAAAAATCCCAAAAGAAAGAATTGCTGTGCTTATAGGCAAGGACGGAATTACTAAAAAACAGATAGAGTCAGCCACCAATATTAAGCTAAAAATAGACTCAAAAGAGGGAGATGTTTTTTTAGAGGGAGAGGATGCATTAGGGCTTTACAGTGCAAGAGAGGTTGTAAAGGCAATCGGGCGCGGCTTTAATCCAGAGATAGCACTGCTTTTGTTAAAACCAGATTACATGTTTGAAATGCTTAACATGCTGGATTATGTTAAATCCAAAAATAGCATTATAAGGCTAAAGGGAAGGGTTATTGGAGCAGAAGGCCGCTCAAGAAAAACAATAGAAGAGCTTACAGAAACTTATATTTCAGTTTATGGCAAAACAATTGGAATAATTGGCTTTTCAGAGAATGTTGCTATAGCAAAAAAGGCTATTGAATCATTATTAAGCGGGAGCCCGCATTCCAGTGTTTACAAATGGCTTGAAAAGAGAAGGGGTAATATGAAAAGAAGAGATTTAGATATAAAATGATAAGACAGACCGAACTTAATGAATTAACAGAAAAAAACCCAGAACTTGTTGAAATGCCAAAAAAGACAAAAGCCCATGAAATGGCAAAAAAGCAGCGCGATATTTCTGTTGCAGAATTCTTTAGCCGCAACAGGCATCTTCTTGGCTTTGACAACAAGAGAAAGGCATTACTAACGACAATAAAAGAAGCAGTTGATAATTCGCTTGATGCATGCGAGGAAGCAAGGATTTTGCCTGAGGTTAATATTCAAGCTATAGATATGGAGAATGACCGCTTCAGGATTATTGTTGAGGATAATGGTCCTGGCATAATAAAAAGCCAGATTCCAAAAATATTTGCAAAATTATTATATGGAAGCAAATTCTTTAAGCTAAGCCAGAGCAGGGGACAGCAGGGTATTGGAATATCTGCATCTGTTATGTATGGCCAGCTGACAACAGGGCGGCCAGCTAAAATAACATCTAAAATATCTCCAAATGAGCCAGCACATTATTATGAGCTGCATATAGAT
>JAFCBX010000132.1 GCA_017610505.1 Methanosarcinales archaeon
TCCAAAGATTGGCGAAGAGGCTGCCAGGGAGAATGAGCAGGATATAAAGCATGCAGTACAGGGTGCAGACATGGTATTTATAACATGCGGCCTTGGAGGTGGAACTGGAACAGGCTCTGCCCCGGTAATAGCAGAGGTTGCCAAAAAAGCAGGTTCCCTTACAGTAGGTGTTGTAACAATCCCATTCTCAGTTGAGGGCCAAAGAAGATATGAAAATGCTGTAATCGGCCTTGAGAAGATGGAAAACATTGTAGATACACTAATAGTCATACCTAATGATAAATTACTTGAGCTTGCGCCTGATCTGCCATTGCATACTGCATTTAAGGTTGCAGATGAAATACTGACAAATGCTGTAAAGGGAATTGCAGAAATGGTTACAAAAGCCGGGCTTATTAATCTTGATTTTGCAGACATAAGGGCTGTAATGACTGGCGGCGGAGTTGCATTAATTGGGGTAGGTGAGTCAGATTCAGAGAACAGGGCTGTTGAGGCAGTTGAAAAAGCAGTATCAAACCCATTGTTGGATGTTGATATATCAGGAGCAAATGGCGCCTTAATCAATGTTTCCGGTGGTCCTGACATGACTCTGGATGAAGCAAGAAAGGTTGTTGAAACAATATCTGAAAAGCTTGATGAGGATGCAAAACTTATCTGGGGTGCGCAGATCTCAGAAGACTTGCAAAATACAATAAGGGCTATGCTCATAGTTACAGGTGTTAAGTCATCGCAAATCCTTGGATCTGGAATAAAGGTTTCAGACAGGAAGAAGCAGGAGATTGAAACAGAGCTTGGAATAGAGTTTGTCGACTGAAAATGAATTTTAACTCTTTTATATTTAAATTTAAAAGTTTTGTTATTGAATGCAAGAGGGTGTTCAGAGTAACAAAAAAGCCATCTAATATTGAATTTAAGACAATTGTCAAGGCCTCTGGCCTTGGAATGATAATCATTGGATTAATTGGATTTATGATACACATGATAAAAGAATTATTTTTTTAAGGTGTTTTAACTTGGGAAAAAAATCAAATATCTTCATTTTAAGAACTACTGCAAACAGGGAGGAGCAGGTAATGGATTTTGTTACAAGCAATGCCAAAAAAAAGGGCATGAATGTTTATTCTGTAATAAAGCCTCATGGAATGAGGGGCTATATATTTGTTGAGGCAGAAAGCAGGGAAGAGGCAGAGCAGGCTGCATTTAATGTGCCTTATGCAAGGGGAATCCTGCCAAAAAAAGTAGATTATAAGGATATAGAGCATATGCTCGAGGAATCAAAGAAAGTTGAGATGAATATAAAGAAGAATGATATTGTTGAGGTAATATCCGGGCCTTTCAAGAGAGAAAACGCAAAAGTTACAAGAATAGACAGGACAAAAGAAGATGTTGTTATCGAACTCTTGGAAGCAGCAGTTCCAATCCCAATAACAGTTAAAATGGATACAATTAAGGTAGTAAGACGTGAGGGAGAAGAGGAAAAGCAAGAAAATTAACTTCTTTATCATAAGCTTTATATATAATTAATAAGTTCCAATTCTTAAAATGGGGAAACAAACAGTTGAAGCATTGATTGAAGGCGGAAAGGCAACAGCAGCACCGCCATTAGGACCTGCCTTAGGCCCATTAGGTGTTAATATAGGCCAGATAATAGCTGATATAAATTGCAGGTTCCTGTAAAGATTACAGTAGATGAAGATACAAAAGAATACAAAATCAGTGTAGGAACACCACCCTGCTCATCACTTATTATAAAAGAAGCTGGCATTGAAAAAGGAAGTTCAAGCCCAAAAACAGACAAGGTTGCAGATCTTAAGATAGAGCAGATAATTAAGATTGCAAAGATGAAAGAGGACTCTTTACTGGGAAAGACTTTAAAGGAAAAGATAAAAGAGGTTATTGGAACATGCCGCTCAATGGGAATTCTTGTAGAGGGAAAGCCATCTGTTGATGCAGTAAAAGAGATTAATGAAGGCAATTTTGATAAGGAGATTAAGGAAGAAAAGACAGAGATCTCAGCAGAAGAGCTGAAAGAGCTTGAGGAAGAGAAGAAAAAACTGGCAAAGGAAATGGAAGAAAGGCGTGAAGAATTCCTCTCAACTGCAAAGCAAATAATCTCCAAGATGGAAGGCAAGGAAAGAGGGCTGATAAAAGCTAAGCTTGTAGAAGCAGAAATACCAGCTGTTATAATAGAGGAATTACTTCCAGTTGAAGCAAAGCCAGAAGAAGAAGCAAAGCCTGGTGCAGAGAAAGCTCCGGAAAAGAAAGAGGAAGCTAAACCTGAGAAAAAATAACTTTAATTCTTAAAAATAAATAGCTTTAAATATAAGTTTATACTTATGGGGTTAAAAAGGGGTGGTTTAGGTGGCTGTAAATTCAAAAAAAGATGCATTGAAAGCCTTGTCTGATGTTAATCCTGAGCATAATTTCTGGGTTTGTAATGGAAATATTTTAAAAAGCATAAAGGAACTTCCTTCTGCACTTAAAAAGATGAAAAAGAATGTTTTTAAGTTCCATGTCAGCAAGGAAAAGAATGATTTTGCCAACTGGATTAATGACATAATAAAAGACACAAAGCTTGCAAAGGAGCTTTACAAGATAAAGGACAAGAAAAAAAGCATTTTAAAGATTACACAGAGAATCAATTGGCTTAAGAAAAAAGCCAAATAATTTTAACCATAAGCCTCATTATCATCATATCTTTCCCCGCATTTTGGGCATATATATTCGTCTTCTTTAAGTTCTGCACCGCATCTCATACAAATCTTTTTGTAAGGCATTGCTGCACCACCTTTTAGGTTTTTTGAATAGATTTAGCATTTTTTGTAAGAAAAAGTTTTTTTATTCATGTATGTTTATATTATGTATTTTTACCTATTTAAAACTTTTGTTTTTCAGGTTATTTTTACCGCAGTATTTAAATAAGGCTTTTGTTTTATTCATTTTTGAATATGAAAAAGCCAGGGAATAAATCGAAAACAGCAAAGAAGAAAAAAGTAAAAGCTGTAAAATCAGAAAGAAAGGAAAAAAGAACTTGGCTAAAAGAGCACAGGGCAATAATTATAATCTCTGTTATAATAATTATGATTCTCGTTACATCTGGTACAAAGACATTTCTTTACCTTAATTTTATTCTGGGAAATGATATTATCATTCATTTGGATGCAGATAAGGATGACTTAAATCTTGTTCGGGGAGAGGAAGAATTAATTAATTTTAAGGCAGGTGTAATAACAAACCCATTTTGCACTGCAGAATGCGAATCGTCATTTGAGGACATAAGCAATAATAAAACTATTGATTATAATAAATTTAAACTTACTCCTGGAATACCAATAACAAAGGAATACAAAATTATGGTGGATGATTTTGGAGAGGGGCAAAAACTTTACAGGTTCAGGCTTGAGTGCATTGGTTCTGCTAGTTTCTTATGCCATACTAAAGGCGAGTCAACATCAAGAAACATACTTGTTACTGTTGAATATAAGTTAACAGAAAATGAAAGAAAATTAAAAGATGATTTAAAAAAT
>JAFCBX010000041.1 GCA_017610505.1 Methanosarcinales archaeon
ACAAAAATAAGCAAAGGCATTAATTGCAAAAGCAACAGAAAAACTTTAGAATTAAGCAAAAAATATAAAATTCTAAAACCAGCACTTGGCCTGTATCCAGATGATGCAATCAAGCTAACAGAAAAACAAATACAAGAAGAACTAAACTTTATTGAAAAAAACAAAGATAAGATAATTGCAATTGGCGAGGTTGGCCTTGATTACAAATACTGCAAAAAAGAGCAGGAACAAGAGCTTCAAAAAGAGATTTTTATTAAAATAATAAAACTCTCAAAAAAAATAAACAAGCCATTAATTATTCATTCAAGAAAAGCAGAATCTGATATTATTGATATACTAGAAAATTCAGATGCAAAAAAAGTTATACTCCATTGCTTTAGCGGAAAACTTAAATTAATAAAAAAAGCAGCAGAGCTTGGCTATTATTTTTCAGTTCCTACAAATGTAGTAAGATCCAGCCAATTTCAAAAATTAGTTGAAATGGTTGACATAAACCAGCTTTTAACAGAAACAGACTCACCATATTTAAGCCCTTACAAAAACAGAAGAAATGAGCCTGCTTTTATAATAGAAACCATAAAGAAAATTGCAGAAATAAAAAACATAAGCATAAATGAAACTGCAAACAATATCTTCATGAATTATCAGAAAGTTTTTGCCACAAGCTAAAATTAATCTCTCTTAAAAGCGAAAGTTTTATATATCACTCAATCTCTGATATTCTATAATGGTAGAGCAATCTGTATTCAGAGGAACAATAGACTTTTTTGGAAGACTTGGAATTTATGATGTTATTCTTCCTTTCTTGCTGGTTTTTACAATTGTTTTTGCAATACTTGAAAAAACAAAGATTTTTGGCATGGAAGAAATAGGAGGGAAAAAATATCCAAGAAAGAACCTTGATGCAATGGTTGCATTTGTTATTGCATTTTTTGTTATTGCTTCATCAAGGCTTGTTGAGGTAATAACACAGGTTTCATCTCAGGTTGTAATATTACTCTTGTTGTCTATCCTTTTCCTGGTATTAGTCGGCTCATTTCATAAGGAAACTGAAGAGGGTTTTTTCTTAGATAGCCCATGGAAGGGAGCATTTATGGCAATTATGTTTGTAGGGATAATAACAATATTCCTTAATGCAATTAAAACAGAGGAAGGACAGACATGGCTTAGCTGGATAATGGATTTCACAAGCACAAAATGGAACACAGACTGGGTTGCATCATTAATACTTATAGGGGTTATTATTGGCTTCATGGCTTATGTCATGGGCGGTAGTGGTCCTAAAAAAGAAAAGAAAAAAGAATCATAAAAAGGAGGATGAAAAATGACAAATTTTGTTGAGTTGTTTGAGATAATGGAAGGCTGGGGCATGCTTGACGTATTGCTTCCATTTTTATTGATATTTACAGTTGTTTTTGCAGTTCTTCAGAAAGCAAAAATATTTGGGGCAGATAGCAAGCGGTTCAATGTTATTATTGCACTTGTATTGGGCATGGTTGTTGTTATACCCCATATCCTGGGCACTTATCCTGCAGGACAGGACGCAGTTCTTATAATCAACAACCTATTGCCAAATGTTGCATTAGTTCTTGTAGCAATCATTATGGTTTTATTATTGTCTGGGGTATTTGGTTATACATCGCCCGATTCAGGTACTAGTGGTGTTATCTTAATTCCTGCTTTTGCAGTTATAATATGGCTATTTGGAATTTCAGCAGGGTGGTGGGAAAACTTTAACTGGTTTAGTATTGACCCGGATACAATAGCTATTGTTTTAGTGCTTTTGGTGTTTGGCATAATCATATGGATCGTTACAGCTGGTGAGGACACATTTAAGCCACTTAAGGATATAGTAAATGTATTTAAAAAATAAATAAAATGGCTACTTTTTTGGATGTAGGACTATTGGAATATTTTAATATAATTTTTTATTTAATATTTATATTTGTTTTGTTGTATGCCATCTTATCCATCACTAAAATATTGGGTGAGAACAAGAACCTTAATGCAATGCTTGCCCTTGCCCTTGCATTAATACTAGGTTTTTCAGGACCAACAAGGGACTTAATCAGCTTTGTAACACCAACCTTTTTTGTCTTTATATTCTTTGCATTCTTTGCGGTCCTAATCTACAAATTTTTAG
The DNA here is from genome assembly GCA_017610505.1 of Methanosarcinales archaeon. Taxonomy (GTDB): domain Archaea; phylum Nanobdellota; class Nanobdellia; order Woesearchaeales; family CG1-02-33-12; genus CG1-02-33-12. The sequence goes on from JAFCBX010000041.1 coordinate 2,144, forward strand.
GAGCATCAGATGATGATGTAAAGAGTATTCTTGGCACTAAATCAGGCACAAGGGGATTTATACTTATAATAATTTTAATAATTATCCTGTCTTCATTTGGCAAGATATTCTTTACAGGACCAATAGCATCAGATGTTAATGAAACAACAGCTGTAAATGCATCAGCTGTTGGCACTGCAGGAGAATCTGCATTAACCGCAACATTAACGCATCCAAAGGTCCTGGGGCTTGTATTGATATTGATTATAGGTGCTTATGCAATGAGTTTTTTATCCAGGCAAGCCAATATAATAAAACTTGAGTAAGAAATCTTATTTTTTTCTTTTCCTTGAAATGCTCTTCAGACTTTCCACTGTTCTTGCCAGCTCGTTAATATTTTCTGTGAATGTTGGTATTGCCTTCTGAAAAACATTTTCCATTGCTTTTATATTTGTGCTGACCTTGACAACGTTCCTGTCATATTCATCTACTTTGCTTAATATATTTTTTTGCAGCTCACTAAAGCTCGATTTCAAATCTTCAATCTCCTGCCTTATTGAGGCTGTATCTGACTCTACATTTGATTTCCATTCAATAATCTTATTTACATCCTTTACCAGGTCAACCCATTTTTCCTCTACTACTGCCTCTACAAGTTCCTCTATTTTAGTTACTTCATTGTTATTATAAGATGCTGCTTCATAACCTGTTGGTTGTTCATATAGCTGTTGTTGTTCTGGCTGCCCTAGAGGTTCTTCTGGATAAACCTCATTCTGTGTTGTTTCTTCATTCAATTCAACTGGAGTCTCATTTGTCCCACCAAGGTCTGCCTGGTTCATTGCGTCAAATATCTCTGTTGTCTGATATCCCTCTCTTTGCAAACTGGTAATAATCTGATTATTGGAAAGGCCTTGTTCTCTCATTTTCAGGACTAAGTCAACAGGAGTAACAGTATTTGGTTGCTCATTACTCATTAGTTTCTTCCCCACCTTTTTTTGAATTAAATAAGGCCATTATTTCACCTTGCTTACTTTATTTTATAAAAACTTTTTAAAACTTTCTATTTCTCACTGATTATTCTTTTAACTGCCTTATCTAACTCGCGGTTTGTTACAAAGTTTGTTGGATTCCATAAGTCAATATACTTTTGTATTACATCAACATCCTCTTTCTTTGCCCTTGACCCAACTTCTTTAATCAACCTCCTCATATTATCCTTGATATCCTCAAAATCCCTTTTCATCTCTTTTATATCAGAGTTTATTTTTTTTATGTCTTCAGAAACCACTTTATGGTTACTAATTATATTATCCTCAATAACCTCTGTTTTTCTCTGGATGTTGCTGTGCCTTTCTTCCAATATTCTAACTCTGCGATTAATGCTGTTAACAATACTTGATATACTGCTTGTTGACTGAGTTGGTATTTCCGGTGTTTGTTGCATTATTCAACCATTTTCTAAGATTTTATTAATTATAACATCAATAAACCAAGCTTAATAATAAATCTTATGTTAGTATATTAAAGTAGTACAAAAATAATCACAAACTTTAAATATAAGTTATATTATAAAATATACAATATATTTAAAAAAATATAAAATATATACTAAACATGAAGCAGCCAATAAGTGCAACAATAGACAAAAAGCTTGCGGACTGGGTTAATTCCCAGCTTAAGGATAATGTTAAATACAGGAATAAATCCCACCTTATTGAGATAGCTTTGCAGCTTCTAAAAAAAGAGGAGGAAAAAGATAAAGAATAAAATGCCTTTATTTAGTGGAAAAAAGGTTTGCTCTTATGAGGTAATAAGAGGGGGAGCGGATGTTATCCTTAAAATAAATTGTGAAAGATGCTCATCCCTCCCTTCATTAGAAGACAATCCTCAATGTATGTCAAGGACAATAGCCAAGCTGGTTGAAGTAGGGAATGTTACTAAAATAATTTTCTCCCAGAAACGGGATTATGAGTATGACTTTGACCAAACGCAGATTCTTGTGGAAATAGCAAAGCTTTACAAAAAACTTGCTAAAAAGAAGGGTCTGTTTGATTATTATGGCCTTGGTTCAGATGCTGGTTGCGTAAAATGCTCTAACACCAGATATACACAGATGCAGAATATAATATTTAATCTCTTGAAAAGTGATCCATTGGGTGCATATGTTGAGCTGAAAAGGCTCTTGAGAAGAGAAAAAATAAAGCTTGAGAAAACTGTTAATGAGGAATGTATTTATTGTGAAAAAAAGTTTATTTCCACACTTAAACATGTTTTTGACTTGTTAGATGAAACAAAGTTGATAACCATAGCAAAGCCCAATCTTGCAGGCTTCAGGTTGGGTGATAGAGATATTTACAGACAGATATTTACCCCCTCAATAAAGCCAGATTTTATGTTCACAAAGTTAATGGCTTCTTATCCTCCAGAGGGTGATGTTCTGGCTAATTACCTTGTTGGTGAAAATGAAGTAACAATCTTCAAGCTTCCAAACACAATACAATATCTTTATCATATTTTGCCGCCAGAGTTTAAAATTTCTGAAGAAAAATATGACCTGCTTGATCAGGCAAGAAAAATAATCTCAGAATATAAGCCAAAACAATCAGAATTTGTTAATCCAGAACGTATGAGACAAGTTTTTTACAACATTGGCCATGATTTAATTGAGGACCTTGCAGAACACAATAACCTCAGGATGAAGGAAAAGGAGGTAGACGAGCTAACAGATATTTTGGTGAGGTATACTGTTGGTTTTGGATTAATAGAACTCCTGCTTCAAGATGAGAAAATTCAGGACATAACAATTAACAGCCCAATGGGCCAGACACCAATGTTTATTGTTCACCAGGATTTTGGCGATTGCATAACTAATATTATTCCTACAAAAACAGAGTCAGAGTCATGGGCATCAAAATTAAGAATGCTGTCTGGAAGGCCCCTTGATGAGGCAAACCCTATCCTTGACACAGAGCTTATAATTCCTGGAGCAAGAGCAAGAGTTGCTGTTATCTCTGCTCCATTAAATCCATCAGGGCTTGCATACGCATTCAGGCGCCATAGAGACAGGCCATGGACGCTCCCTTTATTTGTAAAGAACCGCATGCTATCACCGCTTGCAGCTGGCCTGATAAGCTTTATTGTTGATGGCTCAAGAACAATACTTGTTGCAGGAACAAGGTCTGCTGGAAAAACAAGCCTTCTTGCAGCTATGATGACAGAGATTATGAGGAAATACCGCATTATTACAATAGAAGACACATTAGAATTACCAGTAAGTTCCCTGAAAAAACTTGGTTATAACATACAGTCAATGAAGGTAGCAGCTGCCATGACTCGAGGCACAACAGAGGTTGCTGCTGATGAGGGTATAAGAACAACATTGAGAATGGGTGACTCATGCCTAATAGTTGGAGAGGTAAGAAGTACAGAAGCACTTGCTTTGTATGAGGCCATGAGGGTTGGTGCTTTGGCAAATGTTGTTGCAGGAACAATCCATGGTGACTCACCTTATGGGGTTTATGATAGGGTTGTCAATGATTTAAAAGTGCCAAAAACATCATTTAAGGCAACAGATATCATAGTAGTTGCAAACCCTATAAAAAGCCCTGATGGCTTGCATAGATGGAGACGTGTCACACAAATAACAGAGGTGAGAAAGCACTGGGAGAATGACCCAATGCTTGAAGGCGGATTCTCAGACCTTATGAAATATGATCCAAAAAATGATATGCTTGAGCCAAGCAAGGATGTAATAAACGGTGACTCAGATGTTCTTAAGGCAATTGCCGGCAATGTAAAAGAATGGGCTGGTGACTGGGATGCTGTCTGGAGCAACATAATGCTAAGGGCAGATATAAAAAAAATGATTCTTGACTACTCTACTAAACTAAAGATGCCTGAGATCTTAGAGGCAGATTTTGTTATTAATGCAAATGATGAGTTTCATAATATATCAAGTAAAGTAGAAGAAGATATTGGCTCTTTAGACAGCAAAAGGATATTATCTGAATGGGAGAAATGGCTTAAAAAAGAGCTCAAGAAAAAACCAGTTAAGTAAAATTTGAGGAGTTTTTTATGGAAGGGGACCAAGACCTTAGAAAGATTTTATCAAAATACAGGGAAAAACTAAATGAAGAGCTTAACACCCCTATAGAGGAAACCAGAAAAGAAATAACATCCACAGAGTATGTTGAGTTTAAAAAAGATTTTCTGCCAAATCAATTCTCATTATATGAAAAACTATGCAACCTAAGCGAAAAGATATTGAAGCTTAAACCAGATGAAAAAACAGCAAATTTGATAAATGAATCAATTGATATCTGTCATCTGAATGTAACTCCTACCGGAACAGAGAGTTTTGCAATACTTATTCCCTTGATAATTATAATCTTTGGAAGCCTTCTTAGTTTTTTGGCATTTAAATCGTTCTTTTTTATAGGATATTTTGTGCTGATTGGACTTATTCTCATGGTTATATTCAGAAAGCTTCCTGAATTCCTGGCTAATAACTGGCGTTTGAAGGCAAGCAACCAGATGGTCCAGTGCATATTTTATATTGTTACATTTATGAGGCATACCTCTAACCTAGAGGGTGCAATAGCATTTGCTGCAGAACATATTGCCCCGCCATTGTCTTTAGACTTAAAAAAGGTTTTATGGGATGTTGAAACAGAAAAATACGAATCTGTAAAGGAGTCTTTGGATATTTATCTTGAAACATGGAGGAAATGGAACATAGAGTTTATAGAATCATTCCACCTTATTGAGTCATCACTATATGAGCCA
>JAFCBX010000042.1 GCA_017610505.1 Methanosarcinales archaeon
AAAATCAACAACAGGCACAGCAAACAGTTCTGGAACCTATAATGAAGAAGACTTTGTTGATGATACAATACCTACAAACCCAACTGATTTAATCTTAACTGCAGGGGATGTTAAGGTAGGAGATAGCTTATCAGGAACTTGCACAGACTCTACAGATGCAGATGGTGATTCAATAACCTATCATTATGAGTTTTATAACACAAATAACTCAGTAGAAAGACAGGCTTATTCTGCAACAAATAGTTATACAATAGCGGTTGCTGATGCACATGACCAAATAAGAGTCAGATGCAAGGCAGTAACAGATTATGGAGAAAGCTCTGGCTATGATGAAGAAAATAAGCAGATAGCAGATACGCTTCCGACAACACCAACTGGTTCATCATTGACAGCAGGAGATGTAAAGTCAGATGCAGATAATGATGCAGTAAGCTATCATTATGAATTTTACAACACAAATAATTCAGTAGAAAGACAGGAAAAAAGCTCTGACAGCACTTATGTAATAGCAGCAGCAGATGCCCATGACCAGATAAGAGTAAGAATATGGGCTCATACAGATTATGGAGATTCATCTAATTATGAAGAATTAAATAAACAAATAGCAAATACAGCACCAGCACAACCAAGTTTAACAAATCCAGATAATAATTCATACATTAATTCAATCACTATGAACTGGACAGGCTCTGATGCAGATGATGATACTGTTCATTATCATGTGCTGGTTAATGGAACACAAGCCTGTTATACTGATGATTTGAATTGCTCTTATGACCCTAATGATGGATATTATCAATGGGATGTTACTCCTTTTGATGGAACAATAAATGGAACTGTTTCAAGCTCAAGGTATTACACTTATGACACAATAAATCCTCAGCTGGAAATAACAACCACAAACAACACCATAAGCAACACCCTAACAACAATAAAGGGAACTGCTTCAGATACTAATACAGACACTATTTATTCAAACAATACTAACTGGGATTGGAATGAAACTTATACAAGCTGGAAATTCACAAATAACACAAACATAGCAGATGGAACTTACCATATTTTGATAACAGCAAATGATTCTGCTGGTAATACAAACAGTTTATTATTCAATTTCACTTATGATACAACAGCACCAACTTATTCAAGTGATGCTGATGACTCAGGCAATAGTGTTGGGGAAGGGACTGTTGTAAATATTTCAACCTATTGGCAGGATACACATTTGGATACAGCAGAATTTTACCATAATGCAAGTGGCAATTATGTTTTAAATTCAACATGCTCTCTTTCTGGAACATCAGACTGGTGCAATAAAACAATAGATACAACAGGGATGATAGGAAAAAGAATTTGCTGGAAACAGTATGCAAATGATAGTGCTGGAAATGTAAATAATACAATGACTGACCACTGCTTTAATGTAACTTTGGTAAACACAGCACCAACAATAACAGCAAATGCAACAAGCCCAGCAATAGTTTACACAAACACAGATTTTAAATTAAATTTAACAATCACAGACCCTAATACTGGTCAAACCTTAACAGGCTATGTGCAGTTCTATGTCAACAATATAGCAAATGGTTCTTTCCAGTCACAGACAGCACCAAATGGTACAAGCACGTTGATAGGCACATTAGGAAGTGGGAATTTCAGCAAGGATTATAACTTAATTGTAGAGTTTTGGGCAGGTGATGGCATAGATAATACAACAAAAGAAAACGCAACACAGGTTACTGTTCAGAACTCAGTTCCAACAATACAAGTCCAAAGCATATTCATAAACTGCTCAGCAGGACATTGCTTTAATGTTACTGCTGGTATTAATGATGCAGATGGTTATTCTGATATTGTAAAAACAAATATCTCAACAACTGGTGGGGGTAGTTGTTATAACATAGCAAACTCAACCTCTGGAAATTATTTCAATTCTACATGGAATTGTTCTGGAACTGCTTTAGAATCAACTGATATAATAATTGGCTTTAATGACTCATCTGGCTCTTATATCCAGACAGACCTAAGTTCAAATGTTTATCCAAACCAAGAACCAATACAGCCAAGCCTAACAAACCCAGAAAACGATGATTACATAAATTCAATCATGATGAACTGGACGAGCTCTGATGCATGACACTATTTATTATCATGTCTTGGTTAATGGAACACAAGCCTGTTATACTGATGATTTGAATTGCTCTTATGACCCAAATGATGGATATTATCAATGGGATGTTACTCCTTTTGATGGAACAATAAATGGAACTGTTTCAAGCTCAAGGTATTATACTTATGATACAATTAATCCACAACTCACAATCACTACATCAAATAACACTATAAGCAATACCCTAACAACAATAGAGGGAACTGCCTTTGACACTAATAATAATACAATCTATACAAATAGTTCATCGGAAATTTACAAATTATACAAACATAGCAGATGGGAATTATCATATTTTGATAACAGCAAATGATTCTGCTGGAAACACAAACAGCTCTTTATTTAACTTCACTTATGATTCAACCCCACCAACACCTTCAAATATAGGAAAAAATACAACACCTAAAATAAATGAAGATGTTAAATTCTATACTCAATGGTTTGACACAAATGGGTTGAGCCATTATGTATTTAGCTGGAATCATAGCGGAACAATGGAGAATGATTCTGCACTATCTTTAACAGATTGGAGCAATGTCACAAAAACAATTACAGCAACAGGAAATCCTCGGATTGACTGGATAATATATGTAAATGATTCTGTTGGCAACTGGAATAACACAGGAACACAGACATTTACAATGGCTAATACAGCACCAGCAATCCAAGTCCAGAATACATTCGTAAACTGCTCTGCAGGGCACTGTTTTAATGTCACCGCAGGGGTTAATGATGCGGATGGCTACTCTGACATTGTAAAAACAAATATCTCATTTAGCCCAGGAACAAGCTGCGTTAATATTGCAAACTCAACATTTGGAAACTACTTTAACTCAACATGGAATTGTTCTGGAACTGCTTTAGAATCAACTGATATAATAATTGGCTTTAATGACTCATCTGGCTCTTATATTCAGACAGACCAAAGCTCTAATGTTTATCCAGACCAAACTCCAACAGCCCCAACAGATATTGATGGTTTTCCAGCTTCTTTAAAAGTTACAGATTTATTAACAGTTACAGCTTCAGGTGGTTCTGATGCAGATGGTGATATAATTACTTATCATTACAAATTTTATGATGTAAATGAATCAGACACAAGGCAAGACTGGAGTGCAACAAACTCATATACAATACAGGCATCTGATGCACATGACACAATAAGGGTTTATGCAAAATCAACAACAGATACTGCAAATAGTTCTGGCTCATACTATGAAACTGATTTTGTTGATGACACTGCTCCAACCCTCATAGGCAATCCATCAATAAATAATTCAAATCCAGAAACAGACAGTATACTTAATTGTAATGTAGGAAGCTACAATGATGATGATAGTGATACACAGGAAGCATCCAACTGGAAGTGGTTTAAGAACAGCACAGAAATATCTGGTCAAACATCACAAACACTTGACTTATCAACAGCAGGAAATGGTAATGTTGGTGATTTGATAATCTGCTCAGAACAGCCTACAAACAGCTATGGAACTGGATTATATTATAACAGCAGTTCAGTTACTATAAATAACACAGCACCAGCAATAACATCAAATACCACAAAGCCAGACACTGTTTATACTAACACAGACTGGATGCTAAACTTAACAATCAGTGACCCTAATTCTGGTGATACTATAACAGCTTACACGCAGTTTTATGTAAATGGCTCTCCAAGTTCATTGCATAGCCTAAATGTAACCAGTAACATAAATACCAATGTTGCAAACCTAAGCAGTTCGCTCTTTGGTGAAGAGGCAAACCTAACTGCAGAATTCTGGGCAGGCGATGGAATATATAACACAACAAAGGAAAACACAACACAGGTTACTGTTAGTATTATTTACGGAACTCTTTCAGTCAGCCTAAGCCTGCCAACAGACGACACATCAATATCCCAAAACAACACATTCACAATAAATGCAACCATTAACTGCACAGGCTCAGCAGGAGCAAAGTGCGGTGAGGTCTATGCCCTGACAAGATACAATAAAACCCTAATAACACCTGACACTAAAATCAACACAACTGAAGGGACTAGTCCATTTTATTTGGTTGGAGGAGCTCCAAACCCTGAAACCTCTCCAACAACTTTAGACCAAGGAGACTCCTGGAACGTCAGCTGGACTGTTAATGCTACTGGCCCAACTGATACCCAGTATTTAATTGATGTGCTGTTTAATTCAAGCTATGGAAGCAGTAATGTTGAAAATAATGACACTACAAACCCAAGGATATGCATTGGGACTTGCCCTGCTAGTGCAACAGCCCCAGTAATAATAGCAAATGCCACAAGCCCAGCAAATGTTTACACAAACACAGACTTCAAGCTAAATTTAACAATAACAGACATAGATAATTCTACAGTAACTGGCTATGTGCAGTTCTATGTTAATGGTACAGCAAATGGTTCTGTCCAGTCACAGACAGCAGACAACAACACAAACACATTAATAGGCATATTGGGAAGCGGGAATTTCAGCAATGATTATAAATTAATAGCAGAATTCTGGGCAGGCGACGGAATATATAACACAACAAAAGAAAACACAACTGAAGTCACTGTAGGCACTATTTATGGTGTATTATCAGTCAGCTTAAGCCTGCCTTCAAATAATACTATAGTACCACAAAACAATACCTTCACTATAAATGCAACAGTTACATGCGCTGGCTCAGCAGGAGCAGAGTGTGGCAAGATCTCTGCCCTGGCAAGATACAATAAAACTGCAAGTCCTGACACTGCTATTAACACTACATCAGGGGCAACTCCGTTTTATATTGTTGGAGCTTCAAACCTACAAACCTCTCCTTCAACTTTAGGATATGGCCAGGACTGGAACGTCAGCTGGACTGTTAATGCAACTGGCCCAAATTATGGCAATTATTTGATTGATGTTCTGTTTAATTCAAGCTATGGAAGTGTTGCTGATAATGATACTATAAATCCAACAGTATGCATTGGAGCTTGTGCAAAGTTCTGGAATGCAACATTTAACACAACTGAAAAACAAACAGGGCAGTGGAACATCACGACCACTGCTAATGCAGACTGGTTCTTCACTCATATTTTTGATGATGGCAGAAACTTTAATTTAAGCAGCTATATAGAAAACACAAAACCAACAATTATAGCAAACATAACCTCTCCAACAGATGTTTACACAAACACTACCTGGAAATTAAACCTTACTGTTACAGACCCTGATGTTGGAGATATAATAACAGCTTACACACAATTCTATGTGAATGGCTCTGAAGTTGGCTCTGTTATAAGCCATGAGGTAATCAACAACACAAACACTAATGTTGCAAACCTAAGCAGCTCAGACTTTGGAAAAGGAGCAACTTTAATAGCAGAATTCTGGGCTGGCGATGGAACAGAAAACACCACAAAATACAACACAACAGAAGCAACTGTATTGAACAGCCCTCCATCCCAAGTCAATCTTTCATATCCTGAAAATAATGATACATTATTCATTAACAGGACTCCAATGTTTAACTGGACTGCTGCAACTGATGCAGACAATGAGAATTTAACCTACCAAATACAGGTTAGCCTTAATTCTGATGTAAGCAGCCCGCTAACAAATGAGACAGGCATTTCAAATACCTACTACATACAGCCATCAGAGCTTAGCTTTACAACATATTATTGGAAAGTAAGGGCAAATGACTCTGAAGAATATGGCACATGGTCTGATACATGGAATTTCACCCTAGTTCCTTCTGTCTCAATAATTCTGAGAAATGATACCATTAACTTTGGCACAATGGAACAATTTGAGGTCAATGACACTACAAACAACAAGCCAAATCCATTCAAACTGGAAAATGACGGAAACACAGAAGTAAATATCAGTGTAAACTCAAGCTCATTATGGTCAAGTGAATCTGCACTATTAAACACTTCATACTATCAGTTCAGGGCAGACAGCTCAGAAGAACTAAACTCCTTTAATTGGTCAAACTCCCAGACAACCTGGGCTAATATGTCTGATGTTGAAAAAAGCGTAATAGATACACTAAACCATTCTGATTCAAGTGATTTAGCAGAGATTGAAATAAGGGTTGAGGTTGCATCAGATGAGCCACCAGGATCAAAATCAACAAACTTAATATTTCATATAGAGGGATCATGAAACTAAAACCAATACTATTAATAATTGTAATTCTTATTTTGGCTAGTCAAACTTATGCACTTGGCATTGCTCCAAGCCACGTTGATGTTATATTTGAGCCATCTCTTGAAAAAACAATCCAACTAAAAGTAATTAATAATGCCCATAAAGACTTTGATGCTGTTGTTTATGCTGAAGGTGCTCTAGCAGAATACATAACAATAGAAAATCCAACAATAAGCCTATCAAAAGATGAGGATTCAAAAATAATCTCATACAAAGTAAATCTGCCAAAAAAACTTAAAACACAGGGAATGCATGAAGCAAAAGTTGTTGTAAGGGAAATACCAAAAACCACAAAAGGTGAAACAACAATAACAGCAAGCCTTGCAGTTGTATCAAAGTTGAAAGTCATGGTTCCTTATAAGGGAAAATATGCTGAAATAAAGCTCTTCGTAACAGACTTCAAAAAGGATAAAGAGTCCAACTTTGCTGTTGAGGTAAGAAACCTTGGAACAGAAGACATTCTGGAAGCATATGCCATAATAAACATTTATGATCCATTAAACAATAAGCTTGTAGCAACAACAAGCAATAAAGCTAAAATAAACTCAAAAGACAAAGAAATCCTTATAGCAAAGTGGACCCCAAAGATTGGTTCTGGAAACTATAGGGCTGTTGCAACCTTAATGTATGATGGGCTGAACACAAGGGATGAGAAGTCATTCACAATCGGCACATTTGAGCTTGACATAGCCTCAATAAGTGTTACTGACTTCACGCTTGGTGGAATAGCAAAGTTTAATATAGTGGTTGGAAATGAATGGAATGAGGATATACCAAATGTGTTTGCTGAAACAACTGTTAAAGATGATAAGGGAAGGATATACACACAATTCAAGACAGCTTCAGTAGACATTCCTGCTTTTGGCAGCCAGGAGCTTAATGCATATTGGGACACTGCAAAGGTAATTCCCGGAGCATATAAATTTGGTATAGTGCTAAACTATCTTGGGCAAAAAACTGAGAGAATATTTGACATAATGGTTGAATATGATAAGATAACAGCATCATTAGTTGGAAGGGTAATAGCAGCAGAAGAAGAGGAAAAGCCAGCTGTGCTGAAATCAATATACATCCTGATATTCCTTGTGGTGATTCTCATAATATTTAATATAGTTATATATTTCAGGAAGATAAAGAAGTGAAAAGAAAAATTTGTGAGGAATGTGAAGGCAGTATTATCCAAATTTGGTAATAAATTTTAATTTATGAAGTTCAACAAAAAGGGAAAGATTTATAAAGAAGTTTCCCTTTACAAATAAAAAATGGTAAAAGAAGAAATAAAAAGTTATTTGATTAATTTTCAGAAGAATGAATTGCCAACATTAGTAGAGAGAGAGCTGAAGATTGGAAAAATAAAAAAGATAAAATCAATAATAGGTCCAAGAAGAGCTGGAAAAACCTTTTTTATGTATCAGGAAATAAAAAGGCTTATAGAGTCAGGCATAAAAAAAGAAAACATTCTTTATCTTAACTTTGAAGACCCAAAGCTAATAGAAATCAATTTTAAAGAAATAGAAGAAATAATTAAACTACATTGGCAACTTTACCCAGCATCAATAAAAGAAAAACTGCACATTTTTATTGACGAGCCACAAAACATAAAAAAGTGGGAGATAGCTATGAGGGCTTTGTATGATGATGGCTTTAATATTTATATAAGCGGCTCCAGCTCTAAACTGCTCAGCAAGGAGATAGCAACTTCATTGCGGGGAAGGTCAATTTCCCATATTTTACTTCCATTCTCATTCAGGGAATTCCTCAAAATGAAAGAAACTGTGTTTGATATAGCAAGACTAAGCTCAAAAGAAAAAGCAAATCTCTTAGCATTGTTTAACGAATACCTTGAATATGGCGGCTTTCCAGAGGTTATTCCAGAAAATAAAGAAAATAAAATTAAGATAATAAAAGAATACCTTGACTTGATTGTTTATAAGGACATTGTAGAAAGATATAAAATAAAAAATGTGAGGCTCATAAGATGGCTAATAAATTCTTTGATTGCTTCTTTTTCCAAGGAATTCAGTGTTCATAAAACTTATTTAACATTAAAATCAAGGGGATTAAGAGTGAGTAAAAACACCCTCTACTCTTATCTGTCTATGTTAGAAGATGCTATGTTTGTGTATTCCTTGCCAAAATTTAATTATTCTATAAGAAAAAAGGAATTTTCCATAAATAAAGCCTATTTATGTGATACTGGATTTACAAGGATTATAGAAATCTCAAAAAACAAGGGCAGGAAAATTGAAAATATTGTTTTCCTAGAGTTAGTAAAACAAAAAAATAAGAATTCCCTAATTGATATTTTTTACTGGAAAAACCAGCAGCAAGAGGAAGTTGATTTTGTTGTAAAACAGGGGACAAAACTAAAACAGTTAATTCAGGTTTGCTCTGATTTCAGCAATTTTGAAACTAAAAAAAGAGAGATTAGAGCGCTTATTAAAGCAAGCAGAGAACTGAAATGTAAAAATTTAGTTGTAATTACAGAAGATTATGAGAAAGAAGAAATAGTAGAGTGGTTTGGAACAAAAAGAAAAATTAAGATGATTCCAATATGGAAGTGGCTACTTAAATAATTTAACAGCATCATTGGTGGGAAAGGCAATAGCAGTAGAAGAAGAGGAAAAGCCAGCTGTGCTGAAATCAATATACATCCTGATATTCCTTGTGGTAATCCTCATAATATTTAATATAGTTATATATTTCAGAAAGATAAGGAAATAAAGATAAGGAAATAAAAGATGAAAAAAAAAGATTACTCTGATACAACCATTATTATTCCAACATTTGATGAGGGAGAGAATATTTCAGATCTTCTGGATCTTATTGAAGAACTATACAAAAACATAAGCATTATTATTTCAGATGATGGCTCAAAGGATAAAACACAGGAAATTGTTAGAGAACACAGCAGAAAAAATAAAAAAATAAAACTTTTAGACAGGTCAAAAAAAGCTGTTCATGGGCTTACAATAAGTGTTGTTGATGCATCAAAAACAGTAAAAACAGAATACATTGTTGTTATGGATGGTGACCTGCAGCATCCTCCTGAAAAAATAAAGGGCATAGTTAGAGAATTAAGAAAGGGAAATGATATTGTTGCAGGAGCAAGAAGAAAGGTTTTTAATTGGTCCATAGACAGAAAAATAATATCAAAAGCAGCAACATTATTAGGAAAAGCAAGACTTCTCATTAAAAGAGCTATCTGTGATGACATATTATCAGGCTTTTTTGGAATAAAAACAAAACTTATGCGAAATATTAACAAAAACAAATTTGAGATGCAGGGCTATAAAGTCTTGTTTGATATCCTGAAGGATATTAATAAAAATACAAAAATAAAAAATATTTACTATGATTTTGGAATGAGAAAACGAGGCAAGTCAAAGATAGGATTAAAGCAGATAATTTCTTTTTTGAGGGCATTGTTCAGCTAAAAAAATAGATTAAAATGGATTAGTTACAATTAAGATTAGAAAGATAAAATTTTACATAATTCTCAGAAATATTAACAAAAAACAAGCGAAAGGTTTATATATAACTAACTATATATTAACTATAGGTGATACATAATGAATGTAACAACAGTACAATTAAATAAATCATTGGTAAACAATCTAAAAGAAATTAAGGAATATCCCAGGCAGACCTATAATGAGTTAATAAGCCGCATGATTGAAATTTTTAAGAGTATTAAAAAGAAAAACCAGTATGATGAGTTCCTGCATAAAATACAGCAGCAAAAGATGAAAGAATTGTGGGATAATAGAGAGGATGAGGCATGGGAAAATGCTTAAAAGTGGAGATATTATCCTAACTAAAGTTCAGTTCACAGACACATTTGAAGTAAAAATAAGACCCGCTGTCGTGCTATTTGAGGAGTTTGATAACGTAGTTGTCGCTGGAATAACAAGCAACCTAAAGATGGAAGGTATTCCTCTCACTAAAAAAGAGGGCGCAGTAAAAGACAGTGTTATTAAACTAAATTACCTCTTCACAATTTCTAAAGCAATGATATCAAAAGTTTTGTTTAATTTAAATTCTAAGAAGAAACATGAGATATTCAAGGAATTAACAAATAAGTTAGATAGACTAAACATTTAATGTTTTGATGAGAGTAAACTAAAGAGGTGGAGATTTCTAAGCTTATGAAAAATCGAAAAGTTTATATAGTAGTTATGCATATATATGCATAATATGGCCAGACCTTTCAAATGCAGACAGATATGGAGAAACCCAAATTTTGCTTATTTTAAGCCAAGGGCTGTTCCTTTAGCAAGCCTGAGAGAGGTAATCTTAACAGTTGATGAAGCTGAAACATTGCGCCTAAAAGATCTGGAAAAATTAGACCAAACACATGCAGCAGAAAAAATGGGGATTCACCAG
>JAFCBX010000043.1 GCA_017610505.1 Methanosarcinales archaeon
ATAAACCACCCATATAATATTTGTATATAATTATATAGATGATTATATAAACTTATATAAATATCTTTCTCTTTTACAATAACTCTCAATAAACAATTGTTAATAAGGCTTTTGTAGATTAAACTGAAAGAATTCCGGAATATGAAGCTAAGTTTAATATTTTCTGCATAATTTTAAAATTGCAAAAAAAACAAAAGTTTTATATATATTACAAGAGAAAAAAAACAGTAGAGTGAATATGTTGAAAAAGAGAGGGCAGATAAGTGTATTTATAATAATAGGAATAATAATTCTTCTTGTTTTTGGCCTGGCATTCTATATAAAATCAAGAACCTCAAGAACAGAAGAGATTGGGCCAATAGTTGAGAAAGTACCAACACAATTATACCCTATAAAACTGTTTATTGAGCAATGCATTGACAAAACAGCAACTGATGCAATAACCCTTATTGGAGAATCAGGCGGCTACACAGATATTTCTGAGTTTGGAATTACGCACACAGCTGATCCAACTACCTCACAGGCAGTTGAGTTCTCGCCAGAAAGCTCTATGAATATTGCATACTGGTGGTATCTGAAAAGCAGTAATGACTGCTCAGGAAACTGTGAGTTTTCATCAGAGATGCCTGACTTAAAGAGTGAGATGAAAAAAGGCTCAGAACGCCCAGTAATGGATTCTTCAATAGAATCACAGATAGACAGGTATGTTAATAACAACTTAAATGAATGCCTTAATGATTTTAGGGATTTTGAAGAGCAGGGCTTTTCAGTTAGGGAACTTGGGAAAATAACCACAACAACAACTATAAGGAATGATGATGTTCTTGTTTCTGTTAATTACCCAATGCAAATAACCAAAGGAAAAACAAAATCAAAGGTTTCTAACTTCTTCACAACAATTCCTGTAAATCTTAAAAATATTTATGAGCTTGCATTCATGATAACAAGCGACGAAATAAATTATAAGTTTTTGGAGCGAAACACCCTTAATCTGATAGCTGGTTTCTCAGAGATAGATAGTGGAAAATTGCCTCCAATGGCCGGCTCAAAATTTGAGTTAAGCTCTCCTGTATACTGGACAAAGCCAACTGTTAAAACAAAACTTGAAGCAATGCTTATGAGTTATGTTCCTCTTCTTCAGGTTGAAGACACATTCAACTACAAAAAAAGAATGTTTGATGACAGCATAAAGCAGAGAATTTACAGCCAGATGGATATTCCATCATACGGAGGTTCATACAAAAAGCTTGGAGTTGATTTTATTTATTTAGGTTGGTGGCCTATCTATTTTGATATTAACACTAAATCCGGAATTATAATGCCTGAGTCTGCATCAACAAATCTTTTGCCATTGCCAATAGCAATTCAGAGATACAATTTCCTGTATGATATATCATATCCAGCTATTATAACCATAAACAGCCCAGAGGCATTTCATAGTAAGGGTTATTCATTCAGGTTTGCACTTGAGGCAAACATAAGGAACAATGAGGCTCTTAATTCATCATTTGTATCTTTAAAAGGAGAATCTGATGAAGCATCAATGTTCTGTGATATTAACAAAAGAAACAGCGGCAACATAAAAATAACAACAGCAAATGCACAAACAAATGAAGCCTTAGAGAGTGTTATGGTTTATTATAGCTGTGGTGATGAATCATGCTTCATTGGAGAAACAAAGATAAAAAATAATAAGGCTGTTCTAGAAACAAAGTTCCCTATCTGCGCAGGAGGGGTAATCACCTTTTCAAAGCCAGATTTTCTTGGCTATTCAGAATTTTTAAGCACAGAGCTTGATAAAGAGATTGCTTTACCATTAAAAAAATTAGAGCCATTTGTTTATAAAAACATTGAAATAAAGAAGAAAAGAATGATAAAAGTGGATGGTAAATGGATATTTGACAACACACCTTTAAGATTATCAACTAATGAGCAGGCAATCCTAACACTTGAAAGAATTGGCAGAAATGGTGAGGAAGAGTTTTCAACAGCAGCTCAATATACTGGCAGTCAAGATAAGCCATCTGAGCTAAGAATCGTGCCTGGAGAATATAAATTAAATATTCAGGTGATTTTAAATGAAAAGGTAATAATACCCAAAGAGGTAAAACTTATTCCTCCTACTATCTTACCAAAGGTTGAGTTGAATCCTTTTCCTGCCGGGGGGATTATATTTGATGAAGCCATTCCATGGAATACCGGCAGTATAACAAACTATGGTAATATAGAGTTTTATTCACTTTATATAGACCTTCCTGGAATCCCTGAGAATAAAAGAAAGCATGATGATATGGATGAAATGAGCAAAACAGAAGAATATTCAAAAAATTACAGGACAAGTTTAGAGCCAGTGTTAAGATGAAGAAAAAGATAACTGCATTGTTTATGATATGCATGATAGTTGCACTTCCAGTATATAGCGCGAGTGTTTTTGCTGGAATAAGCAATGTTGGTGTTTTTGGTGAGGATGGATTAAAAGGGTATAGAAAAGGATATGATTTTACATATGTTAATGCAACTGTTGCTGTTGATGGAGATGATGATATAACTCCTGATGAACAGGTCTTTTTCAATAATATCCCATTTAATACATGCAGAAGGTTGTCTAATGAAACCTTTATGTGCTTCTTAGGCATTAAAAAAGAGACCTTAGATGCAAAGACATATTTATTTAATATAACATTGAAAGATGATTCTGAAAATGTTGTTGGTATATATGCAAATACATTTGTTGTTGATAATAAAGGACCAACTATTGAATCATTTAGCATAAATCCAAAAGTAACAAGAAAAGGGGATTTAACTGTAAAATATAGTGTAAAGGATTATGCTTACGGCACAAGCATGGGCCCTGGACTAAGCAAGATAATTATCTGCAAGAATTATATATCAACTGTTATTAAAGAAATAAAAATTAATGATTCCTCACGCATTGATTCAGGGGAATTGCAGTTTAAAACATCTGATTTTGTTTCTGAAACAGGTTCTGCTAATGTTTGTATAGCTGCTTATGATAAGCTAAACCAGGTTTCAGAATTTAGGTGTGAAAAACTTACTGTTGATGAAAATGTTCCAGAAATAAAAGAGGACTCGTTTAAAATAGTTGATTATAATGGTAATGAAATAGATTATCTTTCTGGTAAGCCGTTGAGAGTAATTATAAGCATTGATGTTGAAGATGAATCATTAGATAAGGTTGTTGCTGACTTATCAGAGCTGAATAAAGATGAGCCAAGCTATAAAAACAAGGTGGCTAGCTGTGTTAGCAAAAATGGAGCCTCATTATGCACATGGCCTAGTATACTAATAAAAATTAATAATCCAGGCAAGGTTAATATTAAGATTAATGCAACAGATGCTACCGGAAATACTGCAGAAGAAAGTGTAGAAGTTAATGTTGATGAAACTGCTCCAAAAATTAATAAGGATTCATTTAAACTAACAGATATTAATGGCGATGAAATAAATTATCTCACTAAAGAGCCATTAACAGCAGTTATTAGCATTGAGGTTGAAGATGAATCATTGGATAATGTTGTTGCTGACTTATCAGAGCTGAATAAAGATGAGCCAAGCTACAAAAATAAGATGGCTAGCTGTGTTAGCAAAAATGGAGCTTCATTATGCACCTGGTCTGGTATAGTAATAAAACTTAATAGTTCAGGAAAGGTTAATATTAAGGTTAATGCTGCAGACTATATTGGAAATACTGCAGAAGAAAGTCTAAGTTATGATTTTAAGGTTGATAATACTGCTCCTGTAGTTAAGTCTTTAAAAAATTCAGATGGGAAATACAATAATATAAAATATATTGGAAAAAACAACGAGTTTATTGCTGAGATTGAAGAAAAAGATTCTGGTTTTAATCTAAAAAAGATTTGGCTTCTAGTTGAGGGTGAGAAAATACAGGCAGATGGTTGTAGTGAAAGTGGTGGAGACTGGAAATGCAAATTTGATAATATTGGTTTTAATGCAGCAGATGGTTCATTAATAACAATATTTATCAGCCCTAGCTCAGAGGATGATGCTGGAAATAATGTTGATATTAATAATGGTATAATTTCAGAAGAGTTTAAGCTTGACATTAAGGCTCCTGTCCTAACAAGAGATATAGAAATTAAAATCCTAAATATCAATCGGTCATACAGCCAGGATGATATATTGCTTGGGGACAAATTACATATAAAAGCAATCCTTAGCGAGAGAACATCTATAACAGCCAGTGCAGACTTATCAGGTATTGGTTTAGGTTCTGATGAAAGTACCCAGTGTACAAAGAATGAAAGCAACTGGGTTTGCGAATGGACAACAAATAAGATTGCTCCAAAATCAACAAATGTTGAATTAAAATTTAAATTTACAGACTTTGTTGGGAATGAAGCTGAGAAAAAGGTCAACATAAAAGTTTTAGGGATAAGTGACGAGGAAAACCCTAATTACTGGAAAGTCAGCAGTATTGAGAAAATGCCTGAAGCAATTGACAGGCAGACGACTGAATTAATAAACCAAAAGACTTACTATCACATTAAATTAAAGCCAGCAAGTATTTATGAAAATCCAACTATCCTTGCTCTTGATTTACAGTGTAATGGAGATATGGATTACATTGAGAACTCTGAATTAATCAATAAAAATTTTAATGATCCTTATATTATCTTGACATTAAAGCAGGAAAGCATGCCTAATGTGTCTTTATCATTTAACTGTAATTTATTTATCATATCAAGGGTAGGGGATTTAATTATACAAAATACAGAAGAAGAGCCAGTTGATTTAACAATAAAATTCTACAATATGCCCCTTGGAGAGCTAAGCCAAAATGTTAAGGATAAAATAAAAGATGCTCAGGACAGCTGGCTTGTAAAGCAGGAGTGGCTAGATTTTGCAGAAAAACTATTAAACCTTGCAGAGAAAATATGTAAATTAATTCAAACATTTGGAAAAATAAATGAAGCAATCGCTGATATTGAGCTGCTGGCTTCTGCATTTGAATGGACAGGCTTTGTAGAAACTATTCATCCTATTGCTGAAACTACTGACAAAACATATAAACAGATTCTTGAATACACAGACAAATATTGCAAATATGTATCATGTGATACAACAATATGGGGTGGATGGTATGATGAGTTCTCAAGCAAGAATACCCCTGAAATTTTTAAGGAAATGAGATTTGGCAATGCATTTTGGCCTTCAAGCCCAAAAGAAAGTATTGTATTAAGCCTTGCTACTGGATGCATTCCTGGAATAATACATAACCTGCAAAAAAGGAGGCAGATAGAATGTTATTACATATTGTGCCTTAAAAAAGCAGCTGATGAAGGGATTCCATTATCTGTTTGTGATGAGCAGAAGGCATATCTTGAATGCATGTTTATATATGGCGAAATATTCCAGGTTATACCCTTTGCAGGATTTTTTAAGGGATTAACAGAACAGTTTAGTATGATAGTTTCAGACCCATTAGGGCTTATCTTTGGAGGGCTTAACTTTTACTGTGAACTTCAGCCAACAATGGCTGGCCATGCTATTTGTGTTGCTGGTCATCTAGTGCCAACCTTAGCATCCATTACGCAAGACATAATAGGATTTGCTGACACAGATACCTGGTGGATCAGCGGTGATGTCTGCGAAGAGGCCCTAAAACCAATGCCTGAAACAACAGAAGATGAAGGAGAAGACACAGAAGAAACAGATGAAGAAGGGAATGGAGAAGAAGAATAAGAAGATGAAAAAAGGAAAAACCTTAATGATTTTAACAATTGTAATGCTTGTCTTGCTAGCTGGAAGTATTGTTCATGGTAATGGTATGTGGCCAGAAATTTCTGAAAATGAAGATGGTACTATAACAGTAGCCTATGAAAATGGAGAATCAATTGAAATGTCATCAACAAGGTTTAATGCTGTTAAAGAAATACTAATTGGACTAGAATATCCAAACTTTGTCCAAGAAGGTGACCCTTTTACATTTAGTGCAAAAAATCACAATGCTGAATCTGATAAAGAGTTAGTAGAGTATTATTATGCTGAAATTACTTTTGATGAAAAAGATCAAATACAATCTCAAATTTATTATGAAGACTATGTTTATTATGAAGACGATGGAGAGCATAAAAAAAGAATAACAGAAATAAACCAAGAAGGAATAGCAAAGGCTTGGATTCAATTGGATTATGCTGATGAAAGTAAACCAATCGTCAAGGAAAAGCTTGATGAAGAAACAATAAAACTTCCAACAGGAATTCCACTAAATGAGTATATTAAAGCAGAAGATAAACAGATAGAAATTTCAAACATAGTAAAAGATGCAACAGGAAACACTGAAGTTGAGATAGAAACAGAAGTTGTAGAAGAAAGTTCTGTTAGCCCAGATGTAGAAAGTGCTAAAAAACCGCATTTAGTAGTTCCTTCTGATGAAATAAGTGATGCAGTTGGAAAAGAAATAGAGGGTGTAGAGATATTTAATAATCAAATAAATTTTGAAGGTAATACACTTACCTATACTACAAAAGATGCCAATGGAAATCTAATTGATGTTGCAATTTCTTACAATAAAGATGGCACCAAAGAATCAACAACTAAAAGATATGGCAATAATATAATTTACTTCGAAGAGGGTAAGGAAAAAATAAAAATCAATCATAACTTAGGGATTAAAACTATTGATTATGATTATGAAGGGGGAAACTATATTGCAACAATCAGTGACGGAAGCAAAGGCAAACTGGAAGACGGAAATAAGTTTCTTTATGACTCTAATGAGGGGGTTACACACACATTAGAGGCATTA
>JAFCBX010000001.1 GCA_017610505.1 Methanosarcinales archaeon
AAATGGTTGAAAAGGGAACAGTTTACAAAAGAGACAAGCCAATAAGATGGAAATGCTCAAAATGCGGCTACATTCATGAGGGAACAGAGCCGCCAGAAAAATGCCCATCATGCAAGCATCCAAGAGAATACTATGAGCCAGAGTGCATGGAATTTGAGTAGGGAGGTGAAAAATGACAAAACTAGGAGAAATGTACAAATGTGAAATATGCGGCAACCTTGTTTCAGTTGTTGAATCTGGCCAGGGCGAACTAATATGCTGCGGACAGCCAATGAATCTTCTTGAGGAACACACCAAAGAGCAGGAAGGAAATGAAAAACATGTTCCAATAATCGAAAAGGTTGATGGCGGAGTAAAAGTAAAAGTGGGATTAGCTCCTCATCCAATGGAAGAAGGCCATTACATTGAATTAATACAGCTAATTAAAGATGAAGATATTGTAATCGGAAAAAGGCTTAGGCCAGGAGACAAGCCAGAAGCAGAGTTCTGCCTTGCTGATGCAGAGGGATTAAAAGCAAGAATATTATGCAATATACACGGCTTATGGGTAAGCTGATTTACAAACAAAGCTCTTTAAGCTCCTTCCTTATAATTCCAAGAAGGTTTCATTTAATTTAAGCTTACAAGATATTATTCAGCTCTTAAATCAATTAATATTCTTTAAAACGAAACCTATTTAAGTAAGATAAGTTTTACTCTTTCCAATAAAATTAATGAGGTAATTATAATGGCAAGAAACATAAGCATAATACCAAAGGCCCCCTTTGCAAGGATATTGCTTGATGCAGGCGCAAGAAGGGTTTCTGCAGAGGCAGTTGATACATTCACTGATGTTATAACAGACATTGCAGAGGAGATTTCAACAAGAGCAACAAAGATTGCACAGCATTCAGGAAGAAAAACAATCCATGAAGGAGATATAAAGCTGGCTGTTAAATAATTATTTTTCTATTTTTCATAATCTTTTTAAACTAACATTATTTCTCTTAAGCTATGGGCAGGTAGTTCAGTCCGGTAGAATGCGCCCTTGGCTAGGGCGAGGCCCCGGGTTCAAATCCCGGTCTGTCCAATTAAAATGAGGTAAAATAATGGCGAATGTATACTACTCAAAAAATCAGGAGAACTTTTTATTAAAGATAAAAGAGGAGATTAAGGATAATTTTAAAAATTGCAATAAAATTGCAATTAAAATTCATTTTGGTGAGCCAGGCAATAAAACAGCTTTTAAGCCAGAGGATATTAAGCCAATAACAGATATTTTAAATGAGTTGAATATAAATTTCTTTTTGTTTGATTCACCAGTAAAATACAACAGCCTTAGGGACAATCCTGATTCTTACAAAAATTTTGCTATTAAAAAAGGATGGGGCAGACTTGGAGAAATTAGGACAAATGATGAGCATATTGATGTCAAAGGAGAAAATTTAACTTATGAGGTTTGCAAAGAGCTTATTGATGCAGATGCTGTCTTGGTTATAAGCCATGTTAAGGGGCATGTCTGCACTGGTTTTGGCGGAGCTATTAAAAATTTAGGCATGGGCGCTTTGACAAAAAAAACAAAAGGGGACATACACTATGGCGGAGAGCCTGTTTTAGTCGGAGAATGCACGCAATGTGGGGCTTGTGAAAGAGCATGCCCTTTAGGAACTTTAAAAGTAAAGGATAAGCCAGTCTTTGGAATATGCTATGGCTGCTCCAATTGTGTTTATGCATGCCCTAACTCTGTGCTTAAAACAAGAGTCAATTATTTTGATTTTTTATTAGCAGAGGGAGCTGCTGTTGCACAATCAAAATTCAAGAAAGCTTATTATGTTTCATTCTTAAAAAACATCACCCAGCTATGCGACTGCGAGTCAGATCCAGGAGAGATTATTGCAAATGATTATGGTTTTTTAGCAAGCCCTGATGGTGTCGCAATTGATATGGCTGCTCATGGTATCATATTAAAAAATGAGGGAGAAGATGTTTTCCTAAAATACAATAAGAAAAGTGGAACAGAACAGGTTAAGGCAGCAGAGAAGTTTGGCATGGGCCAAAGCAAATATAATTTAATGGAATTATAGGAGGTTAAAATGGACTGTATATTTTGCAAGATAATCAGGGGTGAAATTCCCTGCTCAAAGGTTTTTGAGAATGAGAAGTTTTTTGCTTTTTTAGACATTGGGCCGGTAAACAGGGGCCATACTTTAGTAATACCCAAGAAGCACTATAAAAATCTGTTTGATATGCCAGAAGAAGAGCTAAAAGGATATATGGAAGCAATTCAGAAAGTTTCCAAGGCAGTTATGAAAGGTGTTGATGCAGATGGTGTTAACATCAACATGAGTAATGAATCAGCAGCAGGACAGGTTGTTATGCATGCCCATGTTCATATTATACCAAGGTTTAAGAATGATGGTTTGAAGCTTTGGCCGCAAGGAAAATATGAAGAAGGAGAAGCTGATAAAACAAGAAAAAAAATAGTAAACTATTTATAAGCAGAATTTTCCTAATTTTTTATGCCGCTGTAGCTCAGCCTGGTTAGAGCGCTACGCTCATATGTATTGAGCGATGAGGGCTTGCCCAATGATTAACTCATCTAACTGAGGCACGTAGAGGTCACGGGCTCAAATCCCGCCAGCGGCACCTTTTTTTCTTAATTATTACTAAAATTAAATTTTAATTGAATTTTCTAAAAATCAAATAAGTATGATAAAGTAAGATAAAAGAAAGGTTTATATATAAGTATCATACAAAGTATGATAAGGTAATATAAGATAAGAAAGAGAGGTAATTAAGGATGGGAATAAAAGAAAAGATAGGAGAAACAGGTATAAAAGAAAGGATAGGAGACATGGATGACAAAATAAAAAAAATTATGGAAAGATATGAATTTGTAACAATGATTGAAGAGGATGATAGTAAAAAATTAATAGGAATCTATGATGATATAGCCCTATATTATGATCCACAAAAAAAATTTTTGTTGGAAATTGATGGTAATTACTTCCCACCTGAACCTAAACAACTGAAGGAAATAGAAAGTAAATATTTAATTCTGAATATAAAACCATGAACGCCGGGCCCAGGATTTGAACCTGGATGCCCTTGCGGACACCCGCTTTCTTTTGCTTAATTCGAGGCGGGCGCGTTAAACCAGATTCCGCCAGCCCGGCATATGAATTTTATCTGAAGTCTGGTGCTAAAATTCCTATTGCTGTGATTATTGTTCCTATAGCTAACATATAAACAGGAAGTTTTTCTATAACACTAACTGTGCCGGTTATTTCATGAGATGCTTCTATTAAATCCCCATCAGCAGGCATTTCAGACACTACCATTCCAGTTATATCTGATGATGAATTAATCCCTAAATTAGACAAGATAACTATTCTTGTAATTCCTAACAGGCCTGAGCATAAAATCAGAAATATACCTATTGTTAATATGCTTCTGTTCATTTTACTATTAATTAATCTTAATTATATTTAAATTCTTTTATTATTAAAAGAAATAGACCTGTTCATTTTCTATAGGCCATGATTTTTCCTTCCTTATACCCTGTAAGCCTTTGCCATAAACTACCTGGCCTTAATCTTTCAAATGGATGTTTCTGCCCATAAACAAGAAAAAAGGAGTTGTCTTTCATTGTTTTAATCAGCTTATCTTCCAATTTTTTGTAGTTATTAAAGTCTCCTGGAAAGAAATAAATTATATCATATTCTGAAAAGTCTTCATTTAAGAAATCCCCTTGCTTAAACCTAGCTTTTTTTACATCAAACCCCTCTGAAATTAACCTTGGCTTAATTATATGATCTGATAATTTACAAAGATGCTTGTTATATTCCAGTCCAGTGGCATAATGCCCCATTAATAAAAAAAGAAATACAATTCTTCCATCACCACTTCCCAAATCTATGATACTAGTTTTGTCCTTGAATTTAAGATTCTTAACTGTGTTATATAGATTAATCAAATCAAAAGTTGGTAAATAAATCCCTTTTTCAAGTTTTTTGAAGCGGAATGTTTTAGTTTCACTATTTTTACTGAACTCTTCATCACATATCTTTTCTAATCTGATTATTTGTTCTGGATTTAAATTGGCATTAATTTCCATAAAGATAACCTAATCTCAGTAAAATAAGTAAATGCCCGGTCCGGGACTTTCGACCTGATTGCGAGCGTAGCGAGCGTGAGGGACCTCAATTGCAGGGCAATTGAATGTCGCTCTTTGCGTATCAAATGCGCGTAACCATTTGTTCGAACCCGAGTCTCGGCCTCGAGAGGGCCGGATGATTGGCCGGACTACACCAACCGGGCATTATATACGCCAGGGCTGGGACTTTCACCAATGATTGGGCGAACGAAGTGAGCGCGTCTGGCTTTATGCCAGACTTTGCGTATCAAATGCGCGTAACCATTTGTTTTGAACCCAGATTCCCAGAAGGGACGAGATTTCCAGTCTCGCGCGGTACCGGATTGCGCCACCCTGGCACATTAAAAAGAAAACTATATTTGTTTATATAAGTTTTGAAAAAAGAACTAAACATCTATCATTTCTATCTCAATATTCAAACCTTCTGGGATAGGAACTCTCATAACAAGCCTTAAAGCGCGCTCATCAACTGCTAGATCAATCAAGCGTTTGTGTATCCTCATCTCATATCTTTCCCAGCTAGCTTTTCCTTCGCCATCTGGGCTTTTCCTTGTGGTTACCTTAAGCTTCTTTGTTGGCAGAGGTATTGGACCTCTCATTTCAACTCCTGTTTTCTCAGCAATATCTTTTATGTATTTACACACATCATTAATCTTGTTAATGTCAATACTTGCTAATTTTATTCTTGCTTTCTGCATTTTAATATTCTCGGCTTGTTTACTTCATGATAAAACCCAGTTCACCATGATATAAAAACAAAAAAATAAAAAAGAGTTTATTTCTTATTTAACTCCTTCTTAACCAAATCAATGCACATTCCTGCTGCAACTGTCACTCCGCTATCCCTGATAGCAAACCTTGACATGTGCGGAATGTCTTTTTGTTTTTCAATCACTGTTGGCTGAACTGGCTTAACCTTTATTATTGCAGCATCCCCGTTTTTTATGAAATCTGGATTTTCTGCAATTGTCTCACCTGTTGCTGCATTTAGCTTTTTCTCAATAGCTATTATCTGGCAAGCAACCTGAGCAGTATGTATATGGAATACTGGGGTGTATCCAGTGGTTATAACATTTTTACAGTTTAATACAACAATCTGTGCTGTAAACTCACTTGCAACTGTTGGTGGATTATCAGTATGCCCCAGAACATCTCCTCTGGCAATATCTTTCTTTTCTATGCCTCTGACATTAAATCCAACATTATCTCCTGGAATTGCCTGCTTAAGCTGCTCATGATGCATTTCTATTGATTTGACTTCTCCAGTTACACCCTTTCCTTCTCTTGCTGGAACCACTATAACCTTATCACCTACCTTCATAATTCCTGTCTCTACTTTTCCAACAGGAACAACCCCTATCCCAGTTATATTATAAACATCCTGTATTGGAAGCCTTAATGGCAATTGTGTTGGTTTCTCTGGTATAGTAAGCAAGTCTAATGTTTCTAATAGTGTTGGTCCCTTGTACCATGGCATTTTGTCTGTCTTCTTAACCACATTATCTCCTGGCAAAGAAGCAATTGGTAAAAACTGAACCTTGCTTGGGTCATATCCAACTGTTTTCAGTAAAGCCTCAACATCTGATTTGATTTTGTTGAAGACATCTTCACTATAATCTTTCATATCCATCTTATTTACAGCAACAATCAGCTGCTGGACTCCAAGAGTCCTGCACAAGAAGACATGCTCCTTTGTCTGTGCCATAATTCCATCATTGGCAGCAACAACTAAGACAGCTGAATCTGCCTGGCTTGCTCCTGTAATCATATTCTTAATAAAATCCTTGTGTCCTGGAGCATCAATTATTGTAAAATAATACTTGTCTGTATTAAACCTTTTATGAGCCAAATCAATTGTTAACCCTCTTTCTCTCTCTTCCTTCAGGTTGTCCATTACAAAAGCAAACTCAAAACCTGATTTTCCTAGTTCTTTTGCCTTTTCTTTTAATTTTCTCATAGCCTGTTCATCAACAGATCCAGTGTCAAACAAAAGCCTTCCTACTGTTGTTGATTTTCCATGATCTACATGTCCTACAAAGACAAGATTCATATGTTCTTTTTCTTTAGCCATAATAATCCCTCCAATTATTTTTATGATTATTCTTTAAAAAGGTGTTTTTATTTAATATATAAAGGTTTCTATAACAATCTCTACTCCTCTGTTTTAAGTCCCTTTCTCTGCCGTATCTGCTTTATTATCTTTTCCTGTAACTCATTTGGCAGTTTTTCAAAGCTTTGGTCAACAAGGAAATGATTTCCTCTGCCGCCAGTAGCAGATCTTAAGTCAGAGGTCATTCCAAACATCTCTCCAACTGGTAGCTTGCCTTTTACAGTTATATGCTCTCCATCTTGCTGCATATCAAGCAATTGGCCCCTTTTATTAGCAATAAGCTTTGATATTTCACCCATATACTCTGCTGGCGCCTCAAACTGCAGTGTCTGCAAAGGCTCATAAATAACAGGGTTGGCAAGCATCATAGCTCCCCTTATTCCTTCTCTAATAGCAGGATATGCCTGTGCTGGGCCCCTGTGTATAGCATCTTCATGCAGCTTTACATCCATTAGCATTACCTTTACATTGATGCATGGCTCTCTTGCCAATGGCCCTGCGGACATGACATCCTCAAACATATCCATTATCATCTCAATGACTTCTCCTATATGAACTATGCCCCTGCTCATATCTATTAACATGTTGCCCTTGTAAATGTCCCTTACCTTTCTTGCAGTCTTAGCATCCATCCCTAACTCCTGTAGTTTTTCCCAAAGAGCCTTATCCTTTTTCTTAATTCTCATTTCAGGCAGCTCTTTTTTCCTCATTGCCTCCATAAGTTCATTTGACAATGGCTCTACCTTAAAGTAAAATTTATTGTGTTTATTTGGGCTTTTTCCCTCTACTTCTGAAGATGCTTTTGTGATAGCTTCCCTATAAACAACAATTGGTGGGGATGTTTTTACCTCAACACCCTTTTCTGTTTTTATTCTGTTTTCAATAACCTCTAAATGTAATTCACCCATACCATGCATAAGATGCTCTCCTGTCTCCTCATTAATCTCAATCTGTATGGTTGGATCTTCTTTGCTTACCCTTCTTAAGACTTCAATAAGCTTTGGCAAGTCAGAGGCCTTTGTTGCTTCAATAGCTTTTGTAACAACTGGCTCAAATATATGGGTTATCTTCTCAAGGGGTTCTGTTGGCTCTATGGTTATTGTTTCGCCAGGCATTGCCTTTACGCCTGCAACACCAACTATATTTCCTGCAAGAGCCCTATCCACTATTTCTCTTTTTGCTCCATTATAGATAAAAACCTGCTGAATTCTGAGATTTTTCTTTTCCCTGTTCAAGTAAACATGCATCCCCTTTGTTATTTTCCCTGAGAAGATCCTTCCACATGATAGCTCGCCTGCCTGTGGGTCAACAACAATTTTGGTTATAACAAAAAACAATGGTCCTTTTGGATTGCATGATAAAAGTGATTTTCCATCCTCACTTTCAAGGTCACCATGCCATATTTTCTTGATCCTATAACCTTGTGCCTTTACTGGATCAGGAAGATGGTGAATGACTGCATCAAGAACAACCTCATGCAAAGGAGCCTTATCAGCTAATGGCTTGTGATTCTCTTTTTCATAAGCATCAATTATATCCTTAAAGCCGATCCCTTTTTTTTTCATATAATTTACAGACATTGCCCAATTATGGAATGCAGAGCCAAAGCAAACAGAGCCATCCATTACATTAACATTCCATTTATCCTTAAACTCCTTGTCTGCTATTTCATTTATTAGCCGGTTTACATGATTTATTATTTTTACAAACCTTTCCTGCATCTGCTCTGGCTTCAGCTGAAGCTCTTTTATCAGCCTGTCAACCTTGTTTATAAATAAAATAGGCTTAACATTTTCCTTTAATGCCTGTCTTAGAACAGTCTCTGTTTGTGGCATGACTCCCTCAACAGCATCGCAAAGAACAATACATCCATCAACAGCCCTCA
This sequence comes from Methanosarcinales archaeon, assembly GCA_017610505.1. Taxonomy (GTDB): domain Archaea; phylum Nanobdellota; class Nanobdellia; order Woesearchaeales; family CG1-02-33-12; genus CG1-02-33-12. The sequence goes on from JAFCBX010000001.1 coordinate 8,131, forward strand.
TTGCCCTTGTCACATCCCCACTAAAATCTATATGCCCCGGGGTATCCAATAAATTGATAAGATAATCCTTGCCCTCAACATTATGCACCATAGAAACAGCTGCTGTATCAATTGTTATTCCTCTTTCTTTTTCATCCTCATGAAAATCAAGAACACACTGTTTTCCTGCAAGTTCTTTTGACATCATTCCTGCTCCTGCAAGAAGATTATCACTCAGTGTAGTTTTTCCATGGTCAATATGAGCAGCAATGCCAATATTCCTTATAAATTCTGGCTTGTCAGCAAGTTCCATAACCTTTTCAACCATTTTCTCTGCCATTTTTATTCCTCACTTACCATAATGAAATACTTCATCTGTTTTTTTATAATCATATAATTCATCTATACTAAACCAAAGCAATATTTCTTTTTCTGCTTCTCCAGCATTAGCTGAGGCATGAATTATATTTTTTACTGGCATCTCTTTTCCATCTGCATAATGGAAAGAATGATGTGTAAAATCCCCTCTGATTGTTCCAGGCATAGCCTTGCTTGGTTCTGTATCACCAGTTACTATCCTTACAACATTTACAGCGTCAACACCTTCAATAGCCATTGCTACAACAGGACCCTCTGTTATGTAATCAAGAAGCAGTGTTCTCACTTTTTCTCCCCTTCTTTTAGTAATATCCTCTGTATAATGCTTTGCAGCAAATTCCTTGTCTATACAAACCATCTTTAGGCCAATTATTTTAAGCCCTTTGTTCTCAAATCTTTTTATTACCTCACCAACAAGCCCTCTCATGACTCCATCTGGCTTTATTAAAACAAGTGTTCTTTGTATCATTTTTTAGTTCCTTTTTTTATATCCTTAAACTCCTGAGTCCATTTTGTTGTTCTTGGCTTTCTCTTCAGCTTTAGCATGTTTTTCTCACATTTTGATGAGCAAAAATGCAATACTTTGCCAGTTTTCTGGACATATATCTTTCCAGTTCCTTTGTTAATATTTTGTTTGCAAAAACTACACCTCATCTTTATCATCTCCTGCCCTGGTTAAGCTTTCTTGCCTCAATTTCAGTCTCCCTAAGCATAAGTGTATCTCCTAATCTTACAGGCCCCATTACATTTCTTCTCATGATTTTGTTGGCATCCCTTCCTTCCAGAACCTTGCATCTTACTTGTATTGCTTCACCCCTTGTGCCTGTTCTGTCAATAATTTCCTCTACTTTTGCAGGAAAAGCATGGGAAAAATTAACTCCTGTTTTTTTTGCTGTTTCCTTTTTAACTTGAGGTTTCATATAGAATCACCTTAATTATTCCTTTAATTTTTTAATTATCTCTTTGACTGTGTTTTTTGCTTCTCCTTCCTCGATTATTGCAATGCTTGCTGTCCCAACACTAATGCCAGCTGCTGCACCAAGCTCTTCTTTGCTAGGCACTTCAACACATAAAACATCCTTCTCTTTTGATAAAAGTGGTATATGCATTGTGATTTCCGGCGGATTGACATTTTTTGCTATTACAACAAGTTTTGCTATACCTTTTTCAATAGCCTTTGTTACCTCATTACTGCCTTTCTTTATTCTCCCAGTTGCCTTGGCAACTTCTATAGCCTCATAAATTTTGTCTGCTACTTCTTTTGATATCTCAGCCATTTTATATTCCTCCTTGATTTGAATGATTTTTAAGGATAACAAATTCAAGAATCTGCGTACCTCATTCAAACCGCAAGCGGTTATCATCATTAAACTAGAATTTAACTATAATTAGAATAAAATATTTACTATGAGGTGTAAAAATGGTAGAAGCAAGATGCATGAAATGCAAAAAACAGGTTGAAATAAAAAATCCAGAAGAAGTAGTTATGAAGAATAAGATGAAAGCTATGAAGGGCGTTTGCCCAATTTGTGGAACAAAGGTTTTCAGAATTATTGGAAAAGCCTAAATTTCATTTTTTATTTTTATTCACTGCTTGCCCGTTGAAACTATCATAGAATTCTTTGAGTCCCAAAGCAAGAGCCCCGAAAATTCCTTGTTGTTTTCTATTATTAAATCAGGGGATATAAAATATGATGAATAAAGATTCTCCTTGATTAACTGCTTGTTTATTGATTCAGGATCAATTTTTTCTGATTTTATCTGCCTTGCAATAATCCTGCAGGCATCAACTATCTCTTCATGGCCATCATAATTCACACAGAAATTAAGGAAAAACTTATCATAATCCTTTGTTGATTCTATTATTCTTTTTATTGAGTTTAAGACACGCTCAGGCAGATCATACCATTTTCCGAGAACAGATACCTTTATCTGCTCTGTATGGATCTTTTTGTGAGAAATAATCTCATTGAAGAATTTAGCCAAATCATCCATTAAAAATGAAAAGTTTTCAGAGTTCTTTGCATTGCTTGATAACAGAAATATTGTTATAATCGGGATATTAAGTTTTATCTGGATATTTAGAAGATCTTTTATTAGGTTAGTTCTTTTATTGTATGTATCTTCAAGGTTTATACCTTTCAGTTCTTTCTCCATTGTAATGGCTATATGCCTGGGCATATCTGCCTTGATTATATGGATTTTTTCCCTTGCTTTTAAGATATCAGTTATTTTTTTGAACATATAGCTACTATATGATAAAGAGCTTTATAAAGCTTTTTGTTTAAAAAGGTTTTTTCTCACAAAGTTTAAATATAGGTCAATGATTTTTTTATTTAAGATGTTTTTATTAGCTAATATCACAGCCTTCATAAGCCTGGTTATTGCAAGCATAACTGATATTAAGACAAGAGAAGTGCCAGACTGGCTTAACTATGGGCTTATTATTTTTGGGCTTGGCTCAAGGCTTATTTATTCTATTGCTTTGTCAGATATTAATTTCTTCTTATATGGCTTGGCAGGATTTTTTGTGTTTTTTATAATAGCAAACCTCATGTTCTATTCTGCACAGTGGGGTGGGGGAGACAGCAAGCTCCTGATGGGCCTTGGAGCAGTGATTGGCCTGAATTTTAATTTTAATGAAATGCCTTTTATCCTTATTTTCTGGATTAATATAATACTAATAGGTGCAATATATGGGCTTTTATGGAGTTTTGCAGTTGCATTCAGAAACAGGAGAAGCTTTTTGAAAGATCTTAAATCAAGAGCCAAAAAATCAGCCAAAATAAGAAGATATTTGTTAATAGTATGCCTTGCTGTTCTTCTGTCTGCATTTTTTATTGATTCTATTTCAACAAGAGTCTTATTGGTTATATTTGTTTTTTCAATACTATTGATTTTTTACATTTCAATATTTATTAAGTCAGTTGAAAAAGTATGCATGCTTAAGCTTATTGAGCCTGAAAAGCTTACAGAAGGAGACTGGATTGCAAAGGATGTTTTTGTTAATAAAAAAAGAATCTGCGGTCCAAAGGATTTAGGAATTGAAAAAAAACAGATAAAGCAGTTGATAAATTTAAAGAGAAAAGGATTAGTAAAAAAAATCTTAATAAAAGAGGGCATACCCTTTGTTCCTAGTTTTCTGGTTGCGTTTATTGTAACGCTTTTGCTTGGCAACTGGCTGTTATTATTCATTTAGGAATAAATTCTTGCTGTTTTTATGAAAAAGAGAAACTAATAAATATAAGGTATATTCTTTGATTAATATGGCTTTTGAACTAGATGAAATAAAAAAAATAAGAAAAAAGTTTGGGTTTACTCAAACAGAATTAGCTAAGAAAGCACAGGTTTCACAATCATTAATAGCCAAGATAGAGTCAAGGAGAATAGACCCTACTTTTACAAAAGTTAAGAAAATATTTGATGTTCTCGATGAATTAAAAAACAAGAATGAGCTTAAAGCAGAGGATATAATGACAAAAAAACTAATCTATGTTAATGCTGATGATAATATAACAAGTGCAATAAACAAGATGAAAAAACATGAGATATCCCAGCTTCCTGTTTTCAGTAAGAAAAATGTTGTTGGCCTTGTTTCAGAAAGCACTATTCTGGATTCAATCTCAAACAATGACCCAGAGAAAATAAAAACCTTAGTAATTAAGGATATTATGCAGGACTGCCCGCCGATTGTTTCTAAAAACATATCCACAAGCATTGTTTCCGGCCTATTGAAATACTATCCAATTGTCTTGGTGGCTGAAGAAGGAAAACCAAAGGGTGTAATAACAAAATCAGACATGCTCAGAACTATTTACAAAGGCTGATTTAAATTCTTTAATTTGCCAAAATCATAAACCTTGTCAGCTACAACAAAGACTTCAAAGTTTCTTAAATCCTGTTCTAAAAAAGGGCTTAGAGGTTTTTCTTTCAATATATCAGTTCCTTCTGTTGCAAGGCAGAAAGAAGGCATAACAATTAGTTTTTTTCTTTTGTATTTTCCTTTTAAGAAGCATTTGAATTTTTCTGTTCTTATATCTTCTTTTAATGAGACTACAGGGTGCTCGTGGCCTATGATTATTGTCTTTGCTTTTTTAAGGATGTTTTTGTTTGGAATTCTATGGCCATGCATTATTAAAACATCTCCGGCAAAGTAATAATCAACCACACTTACTTTTTTTTTCTTTGCAATTGGGCCAAGAATAGTGTCATGGTTGCCCTTTACAAGGATTATTTCTTTGCAATGTTTTTCTAGAAAATCCAGCAACCTTAATGTTTCTCTCCACTCCTGCTCTGATATTCTGCCAAACTCATGCTTTATATCGCCGTTTATTATTATTTTGTCAATTTTTATTTTCTTTAGTTCAGAAAATATATTACCTAATCTTTTAATCACATCTTTGAACTGGAATTTTGGAACTAAAATTCCCTGCTTGTTTAATGCTTCCTCATATCCAATGTGAAAGTCTGCTAAAACAAGGATGTTTTGGTCCTTGATCAAAAGTCCTAAATCAATAATTTTTAAATTTGATTCCATTTTATTCCATCCTGTGCTTTAATCCAATCTTTGCAAGAGTCATCTGGTGCATTCTTCTCAAAAATTCCATTTTGTCTTCCATTCTCATTACATCCAAATGCCCCTGCATAACAAGGTTAAGTGCAAATGGCGAGGGAATGGATGTTGTTATCTGATTTACCCTGATTTTTTTCTCTTCTACCTGCTTCAAAATAAGCTTTGCATTTTCAATATCCATCAGGTCCTGCAATACCTCACGCCTTGCTTCTTTTAAAATAGAAAAATTAGTTGATATCCTTTTTACAGCACTCATTAATATCATGGATGAAACCTGCTGCCTTCCAACCCTCATTTTTCTTCCATTATAGTTTCTTAATATCATTAAAGCACGTGTTGCGCAGTGCCTGAATCTTCTTTTCAAAACCTCTGTCTTCTCAATTGCCATATGAAGCACAAGCTCAAGCTTATCAGATTTAAGAATCTTCAATGCCTTTACTCCATTTATCCCCTTTCCAGATGCAATGTAAAACCCATTATCACTTATTCCTATCTCAACATCCCTGTGCTGAACGCGCGAGATTGCAAAAGCAACAGCTCTTGATAAAACATCATTTACCCTTCGCCCATACAGGCTGTGAAAAATGCAGTATTTTCTTTTATTATCACTGTATGATTCAACTAATAGTTTTTTTATAGATGGAATTTCTGCATAAAAATATTGCTCCTGAAAATAATTAAATATTGCATTAGCACCATTAACATCAACATAAAGATAATTGTTGATGAATTTTATTATTTCTTCCTTGCTCTGTTTTTTCAGGAATTTTTCTTCCATATATCTCCTGAATCTTCCTATCTCCAATGCAAGGTCAAAACTTAAAGGCAGGCTTTCAGAAACCCACGAGGGAATTGTCGGCGGCCTATTTACAGAAGAGCTTACATAAGCAACCATTCCCTTGGAATATAAGAACTCATATATGCTTCCTCCAAGAACAAAAACATCGCCTCTTTTCATTTTTTCTAAAAAAGCCTCGTCTATCTTCCCGATAGTCTGCTCTCCAACCTTTACAATAACAAAAGTTTCATCTGGTATCGTTCCGATGTTTGTCATGTATATGACCCTTGCAAGCCGCCCCCTTCTGCCAATCATTCCTGTTTCTTCATCATGCCAGATTTTAGCATATATGTGCCTGTCTTCAAGAGATGTATATTTTCCGCAGAGATAATCTATAACTTCTCTGAAATCAACTCTTTTTAAATCATTAAAGCAATAACTCTTTTTTATTAATGAGAACAAATCATTTATGTGTATTTTTTGCGCTATTGCAATGCCATAAATCTGCTGCGCAAGAACATCAAGGCAGTTTTTTGGAATGTGAATTTTGTCAATTTTTTCCTCTATAGCTGACTTTAATAAAACAGCACATTCAACCAAGTCATCCCTGTTAAGCACAATTATTCTTCCCTTTGAGATGTCATGCAGCTTGTGGCCAGACCTGCCGCACCTCTGCAAGGCGCGTGCAACTGATTTTGGAGAGCCGAGAAGTATAACCAAATCAATATAGCCAATATCTATGCCCAATTCAAGAGAAGTGCTTGAGACAACTACCTTTAACTTTCCTTCCCTTAATTTATTTTCAACATCATGCCTGTGGGTTTTTGACAAAGAGCCGTGATGAGCGCCTATGTTTTCAGTATAATTCTTTGGGAAACTCTCTTTAAGGTGGTCAACAACCCTTTCAGTAGCAGCCCTTGTGTTTGTAAAAATAAGAGTTGTTTTGTGGTCCTGTATTAATTTATCAATAAGGCTGTACATTGCATCCTGCATTTCCTCATGGCTTGTGTTTATTAAGTCAGGAACAGGGCTCAAAACCTTTAAGTCCATTTTTTTTATGAACTGAACATTAATAATCTTGCAGTCCCTTGGCTTGCCATTTTCAAAGCCAACAAGAAATTTTGCAACATCCTGCAAAGGGCTTATTGTTGCACTCAAGCCAACCCTGCATATATACTGTGAAAGCCTTTGAAGCCTTTCCATGCTCAATGACAAGTGGATTCCCCTCTTGTTATCTGCCAATGCATGTATCTCATCAACAATGCACCATTCAATATTTCTTAACAATTCCCTGAATTTTATTGTTGATAATAATATAGCTAATGATTCTGGTGTTGTTATAAGTATGTGTGGCGGATTCTTAAGCATCTTTGACCGTTCTGATGGAGTTGTATCGCCGGTTCTTACAGCAACTTTGATGCCTAATTTTTTCCCTGCAATTTCTTCTATCTGCTTTAACGGCTCTTTGAGGTTTACTTCAATATCATAATTTAATGCCTTTAACGGTGAAATATAAACACAATATATCTTGTCTTCTAAAATTCCCTTTTCAGCAGAATCAACAAGCTCATTTAAAATAGATAAAAAAGCAGTCAGTGTTTTTGTTGCTCCTGTTGGAGCTGATATAAGAACATTTGAACGTGAATGAACTTCCATTATCCCATAAAGCTGCGGCAGGGAAAACTCTTTAAATCTGGAAAAGAACCACTTCTTTACAAGAGGATTCATTACATTGATTATTTCCTTTTCAGTATTCGACCTTTCCTTGAATTCAATCATAACACCAGAAATAGCTCATATGCTTATAAAACTTATCATCGCAATTGCACAGCAAATTGATGTTATAACCATCAAGAGAACTTAGAGTGATAGTTGAGGATTCACGAAATAAATCCAAATAAGTTGAGAAAAAAGTCCTATTCATACCAAACTTGAACCTTATCAAAAAATCTACCAAACCAATAATCTATCATTGCATTTCCTGCATAAAAATTATACTGATTAACTATACTTTCTACATTTTTGATTAAGTCTTTCTCAGTTTTTCTTGCTTTTTTAGTACTTTTAGTATCAAGTAAGGTAATATCAACATCAAGACTTTGGCCACCTGGAAATCTATCAATTCTTACAGAATATTTACCTTGAGGAAATTCTCCTCCTTTAACCTTTTCTCTAATTTCTTTTCTAACTAATTTGGCAATATCTTTAATATCAAAGTCTTCTGTTTCTTCATATTTTGATCCAATATAATGGCATTTATTATTTGGGTCAATTTTTATCATTTTATTATTAAGAACTTCCCTGATTATATAAACTTTGCTTCTAGAGCTTTTTCTCAATTGAATATAATAAAAATTAAGATTTATTAAAGAAAAATTTAAAATAAAATATTATAGAATTACTTTCTTGCTTTTTCTACTTTGCCATGGAGTAAGGCATCTAATGACTGGTCATTAACCTTTTTCACGCACCATCTAACGCCGCCGATGTCTCCCTTGGCCCTTCCCATCTTTCCGCCAATGCATTCTATCATTACCTCGTCATGCTCATCAACAAGCTTTGTTGCGCCATCGCCAGGTAAAAACGCAGTTACCTGTTTTCCATTTTTTATTAACTGAACCCTTACGCATTTTCTCATGGCAGAGTTTGGCTGTTTTGCCTCTAACTGAACTTTCTCTAAAACAATCCCCTTAGCCTGTGATGACCCGCCCAAAGGATCAGACTTTTTCTTAAGATTAAGAGTCCTGCGGGTATATTTCTTGCTGTTCCACCTGAAGGTGTGCCTTCTCTTCTTGAGCTTTTTTCCAGCATTTATTCCAGATGATTTTTTTGCCATATTAAATAACCTTTATTTCATTTATATCAAAATATCTCTTGACAATTCCCTCATAATTTCTTAGGTTTTGCCCGTTTCTTCCTATCAAAAGGCCTTTTGTTTTTGTATCTGGCCCCGTAATTGTAACAACATTATCATCAACTTTTATTTCCTTTCCAATTAAAGGGCGGATGATATTTGCAACAAATGTTTCAAGATGGGGATTGAATTCTACTATTTTAATCTTTCTATTTAATTTTTCTTTAATATTCCTTACATTAATCCCTTTCTTGCCTATTGCCTTTGCTATCTGGTTTTCTTCAACCACAAAAACCAAGAGTGAATTTTTATCAATAAAGCAGTCCTTTAGCCTTGCCTTTGTCAGGCTCTCAAAAAAAGACATAAACTTCATCAGATTTAGGTCATACTTTATCTTCATCATTATTCCTTTAGCACACCAAGCATAGAGATAGAGTATTGCTTTTTGCAGATGACACCAAGCTCATCATTTGGCTGATCTAAAATTATAACTGGAATTTTTAAAAGCTTGGAATAATATTCCAGTTCCTTTTTTGAATTTTCATCACAGTTTGATGCAATATAAATTTTTTCAAGCTTATTAAGCTTTAAATTCTTCATTACAACTTTCGTTCCAATAACAATTTTCCTTGTTTTTAAGTCTTTTTTTATATCGCTTAATGATTGTTTTTTAGCCATTCTAACTCCTCTTAACCTTTGTTACTAAGCCAGGTAAACCTGTTCCAACAGGAACAGGCTGATTAAGCATAACATTTTCAACAACAGAATTAAGGTGATCAACCTCACCAACAAGGCTTGCATTAAAGATATGCTTTAGTGGTGTCTCAAAAGATGCCTTTGCAAGAACACTTGACTTTTCCTTTACAACTCCATATCTTGTTACTCCCTTTATGCTGCCAGTGGCACACATTGTGTCAGCAACAAGCATAAGGTGCCTTATGTCAACATTTAAACCCTGGTTTTGTATAACCTTAAAGACCTCATTGATTATTGCCTGTCTTGCTGCTTCTATTCCAAGAACATTTGTTATCTCAAATAGGTTATTTGAGATGGTTCTTGTTTTGTCAACAAAATCAAGCTCTAACACTTTTTTAAGATTTGTTCCAGCTGTCACTATTAAAAATTCACTCCCTTTCTTAACTGGCAGGATATGGGTTACGCTCTTTACCCCCTGTATATAAATATCCTTAATTTTCTCCTTTATTTTGAATAGCTGGTTAATCTCTTTTTCTTTTTCATTAAGTTTTAGTATGATAGCATTTCCTTTTTTTGAAAGAGCAAGTTCCTTAAAACTAGCCTTTATGCTTTTTTGAATTACAGGGTATTCAAGCCCAAGACTCTTCATCTTATTTTCATTGAACACTATCTCAATCTTTGATTCAGCTATATTAATCACAAATTCAGAAACAATCTCATTAAGTTTTGTTTCTTTTATTGATAAAGCAATTCTTTTAATGTTCTTTCCTTGATTATATGGCTTTTTTAGATAAATCTCCATCATGGGTGTTTTTATTGTTTTTCTGCCATCAAGTATCTCAATAATTCGTGGAAGGCCCATCGTAACATTCATCTCTGCAACACCTGCAAAGTGGAATGTATTTAATGTCATCTGGGTTCCAGGCTCTCCAATAGACTCTGCAGCAACAAGCCCTACAGATTCTCCTGGCTGGACTAACATATTATTATATTCAATAAGTGTTTTTTCCAATATCCTTTTTAGTTTTGCCTCACTCATATTTTTAGGCATATTCTCTTTAAGATCATTAATTACTTTCAAAGGAATTTTTCCTTCATATTTCTTAAATAATTTATTCATTGAATTTCACCAATTATTATTTTATAGAGTTAATAATATTCTTTACATCAACTATCCCGCCATCAGACTTTGAAACATCTATTCTGTCTTCTCCATAATCAAACTGTATAATCTTTCTGCTTGAGTCCCTGACTGTATTATCATACTCAACCTTCAAATCCTGCAATGCATTTGCCAATCTTCTGTACAAATAACCTGATTTAGGTGTTCTCAGTGCAGTATCCATAAGGCTATCTCTTCCAGTCATGGATGCAAAGAAGAATTCCCTTGGGTTTAGCCCTTTTTTGAACCCATCTGCTATGAAACCATGTGCTGCAGGACCGAGATCTCCTTTTTTGAAGCAGGATAATGTTCTTTCATTATAGCCCTTGTCTATTCTTTTTCCCCTCATAGCCTGCTGGCCAACACAGGCAGCCATTTGTGCCAGATTAAGCAGATTTCCTCTTGCTCCGGAATCTGCCATTATCATCATATGTGTTTCCTTATTTGAATAATCAGAAACAATTTCTCCTGTTTCATTTCTTGCCTTGTTTAATAGTTCCAATATCTTCAGTTCAAGTGTTTCTTTTAAGGTTCTGCCAGGAAATGCCTGCAATATGCCATCATGATACCCTTTAATTAATTCTTCAACATCTTTTTTTGCCTTAGTGAGTGTTTCATTTATTTTATTTATTGCTTCTTGTGGAAGGTCGGCATCTGATATCCCTATTGTAAACCCTCTTTTAAGCAAGACTACTGCACCTAGTCTGAAAATTCTTCCTATTATCTCTATTGCTTTCTCTTCTCCATATTTTTTGTGAATATTCCTAAGCATAAACCCCTTTCCTCCACCAATATTTGCACTGTCTATAACTCCGCTTATTAGTTTTCCATTCTTAATTATAACTTCCTCTCCGAATTTTGATTTCCCTGTAAAATTAAAGTCAGGAGGCATCAGGACACTAAATATTTCTTTTCCGCTTACAAACTCTTTTTTACTTAACTTAGAAAAATCTGTTATTCCTGCAGATAACAAAAGATCAACTGCCTCTTTTCTTTGATATCTTCCTTCTTTTGTAAGCAAGTAATTTCCTGATATTGCATCTTGGATTGCTCCAATGATACTCAATCCATATCTTGGGGATATAAGCTGTGTCTGCACCATCATAAGAATTTCAGCTTCTGCCCTTGCTTCTTCTGTTTGTGGGATGTGAAGATTCATCTCGTCCCCATCATAGTCAGCATTATAAGGGTGTGCAACTGCAGGATTAATTCTTAGGGTTTTTCCCGGCAGAACCCTAACCTTATGGCACATCATAGACATCCTATGCAATGATGGCTGCCTATTGAATATTGCTATGTCACCATCTATTAAATGCCTTTCAATTACATACCCAACCTGAATTTCTTCTAATAACTGCTCTCTTGTTTCACCAGTTATCTTCTTTCTCTTACCATCAGGTCTTGCTATATAGTTTGCCCCTGGATAATTATTTGGACCCCTCTCAATAAATCCCTTAAGGTATTCCATGTTCCACTCATTAACCCTTTCAGGAATTGTGAGTTTCATAGCCATAAGCTTTGGGACACCAACCTCATTTAAGTCAAGCATTATATCTGGGCTTATGACAGTTCTTGCTGAAAAATTGGTTCTCTTACCAGCAAGGTTATGCCTTATCCTTCCCTCCTTACTTTTTATTCTTTCTGTTATTGTCTTCAATGGATTACCAGAACGATGCCTTGCAGGCGGCAATTGTGCAATATTATTATCAAAGAAAGTTGTAACATGATATTGTAATAAATCCCATAAATCTTCTATAATAATCTCTGGTGCTCCTGCATTTATATTTTCAAATAACCTTTGGTTTATCCTAACAATATCACCAAGCTTATGGGTTAAGTCATCCTCACTTCTCTCACCACTCTCCAAGGTTATAGAAGGCCTCATTGTTACAGGAGGTATGGGAAGTATTGTAAGCACCATCCATTCTGGTCTTACTGCTTTTGGGTCTAAACCAAGAACCTCACAGTCCTCATCTGATATTTTTTCAAGCCTTGTTCTTATTTCTATTGGAGATATTCTTTTTTCATTCTCAAGAAATGTTGTTGGCTTTTCCAATGTTATTTTTTGCTGCCTGCCCTTGCAGTAAGGGCATTTATTTACTGTTTTAAGACTTTGGATAATCTCTTTAATTTTTACCCTTCTTTCTTCAGGCCCATATTCAATATCTCTCTTTTCCAATTCATTAATATATTTTTCAATCTTATTTTTTGGAATGAGTATCCTACCACACTCTCTACATGTGCATCTCAGTAAATCATATATAACACTAATAAATTTAATATGTATGACTGGTCTTGCTAGGGATATATAACCAAAGTGACCAACACATTCCTTAAGCTTTGAGCCGCAGGTCTTGCACTTAAGCCCCGGATCTATCACTCCAAGTCTTGCATCCATTAATCCGCCATCAACTGGATATCCCTCTTTGTCATAAAGCTCTGGAGTCACTATCTTGGCAGAACCCATCTTCTTAATCATATTTGGGCTTAAAATACTAAAAACAATACTTTCAACCTTCTTAAAAACCGGAATTTTATTTTCTTCCATTTTCAATATTTGTTCTTTAAGATTAACTTTGGATGTACTGTTAAGGATTTTAATTCATCAAGCAGAAGTTTAAATGCATAACTTACCTCAATGAAATTTATTTCAACATTATCACCACATATAGGGCAATATAATTTGTTCCTGAATTTATCATGTACTGCAACCATGCCACAGCTTTCACAAATTGGAACTACTGTACCATCTGCATCAAAGCGTTCCTTTAGCAATAAAGATGCTCCATGTGCAACAAATGTGTCCTTTTCCATCTCTCCCAAACGCAGGCCGCCCTCTTTTGCCCTGCCCTCTGTTGGCTGTCTTGTCAAAAGCTGTATTGGGCCTCTTGCTCTGGCATGTATCTTATTGGCAACCATATGCTTTAATTTCATATAATAAATATTTCCAATATAGATCTTTGCCTCAAACTCTTCTCCTGTAATTCCATTGTACATTGTCTCAACGCCATTTTCCCTAAAACCTAAGGACAGAAGTTCCCTTCTTAATCTTTTTTCTGGCTCAACATCAAACAGTGTTCCATCTATATACCTTGATGATAAAGCACCTGTTTTTCCTGCAATTAATTCTATAAGATGTGAGATAGTCATTCTTGATGGAACCCCATGAGGAGAGAATATAAGGTCTGGTGTAATACCAGATGCTGTAAAGGGCATATCTGCCTGATCAACTATTAATCCTACAACCCCTTTCTGTCCATGTCTTGATGTAAATTTATCACCAATCTCTGGAATTCTTTGATCTCTTATTTTTACTTGGACAAGCCTGTTTCCCTCACTGTTTTCTGTTATTAAAACAAAATCAATAACCCCTTCTTCTCCATGTTTTAATGCCATTGAACTCTCACGCCTGCTACTTGGTTCAAGATTATACTGGTCCATAGAGCTTAAAAATCTCGGTGGGCTTGTCTTGCCAATAATAACATCTCCTTCTACAACATTTGCTTCTGGAAAGATAATGCCATCCCCCTCTAATAACCTATAATCTCTTTCACTTTTATAACCTTTTATGTCCTTATCAGGGATTGATATTTCATCAGTAAGACCACCTGAATATCTTAACTCCTCAGCTATTGCAGGTCTGTAGTATGTTGATCTTCCAAGTCCGCGATCAATTGATGCCTTACTTAGAATTACTGCATCATCAACATTATACCCCTTATAACTCATAACTGCAACAACCAGATTTTGTCCTGAAGGATGTTTATTATAGTTAGAAACCTCATGCATAACTGATTGTACTAAAGGTATTTGTGGATAGTGCAATATATTAACATCCATATCAATTCTTATTGGAAAGTTTATTGCATACATTCCAAGTGCCTGTTTTTGGTTTTTAGAGCCAATGCTTATTCTTGCACCCGGGCTGAAATTTGCATAAGGCACTAGTGATGTGCATAAGCCAACCATTGCCAATGGTGTAATCTCAAGATGTGTATGCTCTTTTGTTAATTCTTCTCTGGAAAATGCAATAAAAGCATTTTCTTCTTCAGCTGCATCAAGATATTCAATAACCCCCTGCTTTATAAGGTCAGAAAATAAAATTTCATTGTTTTCCAGTTTTTTAATATGGCTTTCTGTTAAAAGAGACTGTCCATCCTTTACAACAATTAATGGTCTTCTCAGTCTGCCTTTATTATCATTTATTTGTATATTCTCAACCCTTTTATCATAGTATACATTCAGGTTATCTGAAATAACACCATTCCTTCTTCCTTCTCTGATTTTCTCAGCAAATCCACCAGGGTTTTCTACTGTTCCAATAAACTTTCCATTCAAATATAATTCATTCATTTTACTTTAATACCTTCAGGCCAAGATTTTTTAGTGATTTTATGGTTTCTTCCTCTTTAGAATCCTGTGATATGCTTGAAATCAATGCAAGGTTTTTCTTAAGCCCTATGTTAGTTCCTTCAGGAGTTTCAACAGGGCATAGCCTTCCAAGATGAGTGCTGTGAAGCTCCCTTGCCTCAAAATTTTCCTGTGTTGCTGACAATGGACTCACAACCCTCTGTAAATGTGACATCATATCCAAGAAATTAAGTCGTTGTATCCTTTGACTTACACCCTTTCTTCCCCCAACCCAGTTACCTGTTGCCATTGAGGAATAAATCCTTGATGTCAACAATTTCTCCCTTATAATCACTTTTATAGATGGGAACTTACCTCTTTTTACAATTCTTTGAAAATTATACAAAAGGTCATTTATAAGAATATTCAGATTAACTCTTATCAGGTCTGCCAATAAGTCACCACTCATTTTAACTTTTTTATTCATATAGTGATCCTTATCATCAACAGGAAGTTCTCTTCGTGAAACCTTTATAAATTTCTTTATTGCCTTACACAAATTATGGGCTTTTTGTAATCTATATTTTTCCTCAACACCTATATGTGGTAAAAGATACTTATCTATAATTTCTTTTGTTCTCTCAATTCTTATATCCTTTGATTGTGTTATACCTGATTTTTTTGCTATATAATCAACTGCATCTTCCCATGTTTTTATATCAACACATTCATACAAGTTGACAATCATTTCATCATAATTCTCTTCTGAGATAGCTCTCATTATTTCTTCATCTTTCATAAGACCAAGTGCTTTAATGATAATCACAACAGGTATCCTCTTAATCCTTGTAAAACTTAAGTATATTATCCCATTTTTCATTCTTTCAATTGTGTGAGGTATTTTGAAAGACCCTCTTTCTGAGAAGAGTTTTCCAACATATTCACTTGGTCCTGTTGTTGTTTTTTCGACCAATAACCTGTTTGATGCTAAATCTTCTATGTTAACAAGAACTTTCTCGCTTCCATTTATTATAAAATAACCACCAGGGTCATAAGGATCCTCTCCTTGCTCTATAAGGCCTTCCTTGTCTAGCTTGCCAAGATGGCAGTATTTTGATTTTAACATGATGGGAAGATTACCAATCTGCACCTTGACAGATTCTCTTTTTGTCCCATTAATATGTGCAGATACTTCAACAAACATTGGGGCAGCATAGGTTATTTTCCTCAATCTTGCCTCTAAGGGAAATATATCCCTTTTTGAGCCATCTGCTTCAGTTATCTCTGGCTTTGTAATCCATATCCTATCAAACCTTATTTTGTAAGTATCAACATTTGGTGGAATGATTGTCGGCTCTACCTCTTTGTTTTCATTAACTATTTTTTGCAGTTCAATATCCACAAAATTATTAAAGGATTCAATATCAGATGCAATAATACTATACTCCTGGAAATATTTTTGTATTAATATTTTAGATGTTTTATCCATTTATAACAACTCTATAATATATAGCTTTTCCTGCTGTTGGACTATCCCTCATAATTTTTATAACATCACCCTCTTTTGCATTTAATTTTTCAATTGCAGGGTCTGTTAATAATATCTTTGGCAGGTCATTCAATGACAGGTTATATTTTTCAAGCAATTCCTGCATTTCTTTTTTAGTTAGTTTAGAATGTTCTGGGACAAGCATGTGCTTTCTGATATCTACATTTTTCATTTAGTTTATCCTCATGATTTATATGGGCCGGACGAGATTCGGACTCGCGACCACCTGATTACTTTCAACTAATTGTTAAAAGTCAGATGCTCTACCAGGCTGAGCTACCGGCCCAAAGATGCAAAAACCAAATCAAATCTGATTTAAGCAACGCCCTGGCCGGGATTTTCAGTGTTAAATGCCTTTGAACCCGAGTCGAAGCCTCGACAGGGCTTCATGATAAGCCGAACTACACCACCAGGGCATTATAGTTCTTGATAAAAGGTATAAATTCTTCTTAAATCTTAAAAAGCCATATTCGGCCTATAAAAGACTAAAGAAAGATTATACCATCATTAGTTTTTGTCTCTTTTTTTATTTATAAAGCTTTCGCAGAAAATTGATTATTGCTTTGTTACTTATTAAGGGAAATCATAACAATTTATATTATTTTTGTTAATACCTATTTTATTAAAACAGTGAAGAAATGAAAATAATGATAACAGAAAGACCAGAAAACGAAAGAGACAGAGAAATAGTGAAGTGTTTGGGCATAATATGCCCGGCATGTAACAAAAAAGTTTACTTCAGGCTTTCTATGCTGGATTACTGCTCCTCACTTTATTGTGCTTATTGCGGTAATCGCTTTGATGCAGATGAAATTATAAAGTCAGTAGAAAAAAGTTTAGTTTAGTCCTTGCTCATTCTGTTAACAAAGTAAATAATCAGGCCAAATAAGAATACTAAAAGTGCAAAGCCAATAACAGATCTTGATTCCATGTAATTAATTGTGGCAGTGAATGCAGTTATCACAACGCCGAAGAACAATCCAAAGATAATACTCTTGTCAAGTTTTATCAGCATGACAAAAGCGGCAATAATGCTTATAATCATAATCACAATAAACTTCCAGCCATCATATTTTGTTTTTTGCTTGTCGTAGTTTTCCTCGCATTCCCGCATATCCTGATTATATTCATCTCTTTGTGGTTCAGTCATGTTTTTATCAACAGGATAAAACTTGTAGCATGTGTTTCTCGGAGCCTCAGGGAAGAAAGTGTTCACGGCCATAAAGACCATGGGTATGTAAATTAAGCAAATAGCAATTGCAAATACAATCTTTTTCCAGTCCATTCAAAGGCAAAGGATAATAGAGTATATAAAGGTTGTTGTTTGGGTTGTTTTTAGGGCGTTTTTGAAACATAAGAAAAAAATCCCCGCTGCCGGATTTGAACCAGCAACCTTTCGGTAACAGCTGTCTGCATTTCATCCATTCTCCTCTGAGATAGTCGGGCAGAATCTACAGCCGAACGCTCTAGCCGTTGAGCTAAGCGGGGTTTAAAGAATAGAAAATTATTTTATTTATATAGCTTTTGTTTTTAAAACAAAAAGGAATCAAATAGAGAGGCTAACACTGTTTGAGTGTGTAATTACATCTTTTCCTTTTTCATTCTCGTATTTAATAACTGCAGGCGGTAACTTAAACTTCCCCAGGATACTAAGCTTTGACCTTACTTTGTATGTTATTATCCTTTCTTCATATTTTTCAAGAAAGTCTATATTCCATTTGATAAGGTTTCCTTTTCTTTCATGTGTTACTATTTTTGTTGGCTTAAGTGTTCCTATCTGGAATTCCTTTTGTATGTCTGCAATGTTTGGAACATTATCTATTATTGCAACATTCTTGATTGGTCTTGCTGTCCTGTTCCTAACATTCATAATAACTTTCATTTCTGTTATTCCACCCTCTTTTGTACCGAGGACTACAGCCTGCTTTTTTACTATTACATCACTCCTAAAAATAGAGTATAATACCAATAAAACCAGTGTAATAGTTATAATTAAAACAAGCGGTCTGAAGTTTTTAATAATTATTATTTCTGTTTTTGCACCAGGCTTTAAGTCAGCATCCAATGCCCTGTATCTTTTTCCGTCCTCTTTCAAAACATATGTTTTTGGATTTGTTGACGTTACAATGTCCTCAAAGAATCCCATTTCTATCTTTAAAGTCTCTTGTTTTCTTACATTCCCATCATTGGTGTAAGTTATCTTTTCCTCTGTTTTCAGGAATGATTTTTCTAATTCTGATGATTCTATAATGTCTGAGTAACCTATTATTTCAATAGGCATGTTTTCTATTGTCCTAATGATCTCACCATTAACATAAAGATTTAATGTTAATGTATCTTTTTTTGGTGGCTCCATAGGATCAAATGAATATGTTACAATGATTGTTTTTTCTTCTAACGGACCAAGTGAGGTTGTTGTTTCTTTGTTTATAACAATGCTTGACAGCTTTATTTTTATCTCTGTTATGTTAAGTTTATTTCTATTTTTCAAATCAATCATTATCCTAACAGTTTCTCTTGGATATATCTCCTCAGGAATACTGACCTTAGCTGTTACTGTTGGTGGGTATTCCCCTGCAAGCTTTCCTGATTTTAAATAAATTGGAGCATATATTTTTTCTGACAGGTTTGTTTTAAGTGATTTTACTATAATTGGAATCCTATACAGGCTTGGTGGCATTTCAGAAACAGCCATTATCAAAACCCTTATTTTTTTGGTTTCACCTTTATTTATTGTTAAATAAGAATCCTTTGGCGGAATTATTTGTGTGCTCCACTTTGGATTAATGCCAAAACTTATCTTAAATCTGTCACTAAACTCCTGATTGTTTTTTATGGAAATATAGAATTCTGCTGGCTCCCTGTAAACTACATTATCCTTAACAGCTTCATAATCCACTGAAAACTCTGATAATGCAGAAGCAAATGATATAGTTAGCAAAGATACAACAACTAACAAGAAAAATGCTTTTTTATGACAACCCATTCACTACCACCACTTATATTAAATAGGGCATTTATATATAAATGTTTCTAAATTGTGAAATTAGTATATATAAACAAACCGGGTATGAGAGACTTCAATTACAATGCAAGCTGGAATAATAGCCAAACTACACTACAGCCCCTTAGTAACAATAAACACAAAAGATTAAAAAACCTTACTGATATGCTCACTCTTGGTTACTCTTAATATACTATCAACAAAGCTTTCTATCTTGCTTTCATGGCTGACTATTATTATTTGTTTTGTATTTAACTGATCAAACACATCTTTCATCTTATCAAGCTGGTCTGTTGAAAATCCATCTGTCGGTTCATCCAAGATTATGAGATCCTTTGTTTTTATTCCTCCAATTAGGTCATTTATTACCCTGTTGAGGGCTAGCCTGTAAGCTAAGGCACATGATGTTCTCTCGCCACCGCTAAGATATTCAATGCTTGTCTCATAATCATTCTGCTCTATTATAGGGGTAAACTCATCATCAAGTCTTACACTAATTGTCTCTTCCTCCATAAGAATGTTAAACCAGTTTTGGAAGAATTCATTAAATTCTTGGTAAACCCTTAACATAATCTGCCTTTCCATCATTGACATAAGCTTTATAAAATATTTATCAAGCCAGTTCTTCAGTTGTTTTAGATAGTTAATCTTTTCCTTAATCCTTAATTTTTCGTTAATTTCTTTTTCCAGTCCTTCAATTGCTTTATTAATGCCCTCTGCTTCCTTGTCAAGCTGTGCTTTTTTTATTGCTAAAAGGGTTTCATCTGAGATTGCTTTTTCAAGATTTTGTTTTAGTATTTTGTAGTTTTGCTCAATTCCTTCAAATCTCCTTACCTTTTCATCCAGTTCTATTTTCAAATTATTTATTTCTCCAACTCCTTTTTTTAATGATGCAATGTTCTTTAAAATCTCTTCCCTATTTTTATTTTTTTCATCCATAAGATTTATTATGTTCTGCCTTTCATTTAACATAATATTTGATTTATGAATTTTTTTAAGTAAATTCTTTGATTCAGAAATCTTATTTTTTATTCTGTCTAAACCTTTTGAATTTATGATATCAAAATCTTTCTTAATCTTATCCTCTTCTAAACTCAACTTATTAAACAATTTTTGCTTTTCAACAATCTCTTTTCCTGCCTGCTCAAGCCCCTTTATTTCAATCTTTAATGCAATAATCTTTTTTTCTTTTTCTGCTGTGTTTTCCAGATCCAAATTCAAATTTTTAAGGTTATCTTTAAGTTCATTTCTCCTTTTGTTTTCTTTTTTTAAATTTTCAGCATAATCTTTTATTTTTTTGTTTTCAATATCAGCAATATATTTTTTATGCTCGCCTGTTAATTCCTGTGAACATACTGGGCATTTGTTATTTTTTGAGATATTCTCTTTTATCTCTTCTGACTTTTTTCTATTAATATCATTTTCATTAATCATTAAATTTATTTTTTTAATCTCATCTTCTGTCTCAACAATTTTTTTCTTAATATATTCTTTTTTGCTGATATCATGCTGAAGCTGGTCAAACATATTTTTCTTTAGAATAAGGTTTTTTGACTCTTCTAGTTTTATTGATATTTCTTCTTGAAGTCCTTTTTTTCTTTTTTGCAATGAATTATTTTTTTCAGTCAGCTCAACCTTCTTCTGCATTAAATAATTATATTCTTTCTCTTTCTTTATTATTAGTTTTTCCACTTCTGACTCATTTTCTTTTATTGGTTCTACCTCAAATTTCTCTATTTTTGTATTGAGTTTTTTTATGCTTGTATTTAAGACTTCTATACTTTCTTTATAATTCTGTACCAGCATAACCTTTTCTTTAAGCCTTATATCTGCTATTTCTTCTTTTTTCCTTAAATCGTTTAGTTCATTAATCCTTTTCTCTAGTTGGTTTATGCTTTGTTTTTTTTCCTTAACAATTGATTCTGCTGCCTTTACCTTTGGTTTCAGTTCATCTACTTTTGTTATCACATTTCTTAACTCATTTTCCCTTCCATTTTTCTGCATCTTTTTTTCTTCAAGATCAGCAATCATCCCATTAAATTCCTTTGTTTTCTCTTTTATTTCTCTTGTTATGATTTGACTGTTTTCCCTGATTCTTCTGTATTTATCAATCTGAAAAACCCTTCTTAGGGTATCTAGCCTATAATCCTTACTATCTAATAATATTTGTTTCATCTCTTCTTGAGGCGTATAAACAGTATACCTGTAAATCAATGATTTTGTCTTTGTAACAAGTTCTTTGGGATAACCCAAGAGGTCAAGAATTTTTGATTTAAGTTCGACAGCAGTGCCTTCTGTTTTTTTGTTGTTTATTATTATGAATCCAGAGTCCTGCCTTACATCGCCTCTTTGCCTTTTTAATGTCCTTTTTATTATTATGCTTTTATTATCAAGAGTGAAGTTCAGTTCAACAGAACCTTTGGTTTTGCTGTTTCTTAAAAGAGAACTGCCAGACAAAGACCTCATTATACCAAAAAGTGCAAACTCTATTGCTAATAGTATTGTTGATTTTCCGCTGCCTATATTACCACTTAAAAGAACAGAGCCATGTGGAAAATTTATGGTTTGGTTAAGATAGCTTCTTATGTTCTCAAGCTTCACATATCTTATTATCATACAAATAAAAAATATTTCCCAAGTTTTTATATTTAATCAAACTAAAAACCATATATTATAAAAATTACTACTATCAAATAGAAAAATATTTAAGTAAATGATATTATTTATTGAAGAATGGAGAAATATAAAGGTATTTTAAATACAGAACTATATCAATTTGTCTGTTGTCCATATAAAAAATACATGGAATATGCCAATAATTTAACTGAGGAAAACAAAGAAGAATGTTGGAAGATATATAATTCCCTTAAAGAAATTAGTCCAGGGCTCTTAGATAGAGAAAATATTGTTCAAAAAATTGAGGAAATCCAGAAAAATCAGAAATTTGATTTAAACATAAAAAAGAAGAACAAATATCATTCAATAGATGTTCAAATTCAGGGCTTGGATATGGAGCTTGCGCATTTTGAGGCTGTTGACTTAACTAAATAAGGGAAGAAAAAATGCTTACAAAAAAAATAGAAGAAATATTAAGCGGAGAAATTATAGATATAAAAGATGGTGGAAATTGTACCCATATCCTAGTTAAGGTTTCTGAAGATGAATCACTAGTGGTTCATTACAATGGATATAACCCATTGTTGAACAAAGAAATAATTGGGAATGACATTATCTGCACAAAAAATGATAAATTATACGTTGGAAATAATAATCAATACATTAAGATAAACTAACTTAAAAAATATTTTTTCTAAACACAAATTTTTTAAATAAGTTGCTTTATAATCATATTAATGATAGTTGAAACACTTCTGGAAACACTAAAAATCCTTGTTATAGTATTTGTATTAATGATTATTGTTGAGTTTTTTGAGTTAAAGTATAGGGATAAGATTAGAAAACATATAACAAAAAAGCCATTAACGCAGTATGGCTTATCATCCTTGCTTGGTGCTACGCCTGGCTGTTTTGGTGCATTTTTTATTGTTTCATCTTATGCGCATGGCATTGTTGGCTTTGGTGCTTTGGTTGCAGTTATGATTGCAACAGCTGGAGATGAGGCATTCATTATGATTGCCAAAATACCTGGAACTGCTTTGTTAATATTTTTCATCTGCCTTGTTCTTGGAATTATTGCCGGGTTTTTAGCTGACAAAATTGTTAAAAAAATAAAATTAAAAATTTCTAAGCCATGCGAGATTAAGATTCATAAAGAGGAGAAATTGCATGGGAAGTTATTTTTTAATCATTTTTTAAAAAAGCATGTTTATGGCCATATAATCAAAGAGCATATACCAAGATTGTTCATATGGCTTTTCTTTACAATGTTAATAATAAACTTTTTAATGCTAAAATTTAATCTTGCATCAATACTGCCGCAAAACAAACTGGCATTAATCTTGATAGCTGCCTTGGTTGGAATAATTCCTGTATCTGGGCCGCATATTGTTTTTGTTTTACTATTTTCCCAGGGCCTGATTCCATTTTCAGTTTTATTAGTAAGCTC
>JAFCBX010000133.1 GCA_017610505.1 Methanosarcinales archaeon
AACTGATGTGCTTGTTTTGTTAAATCCCACTTATGTTCTTTTCCTTCCTGGAATGTTTTATAATAATACCCTACTGCCCAGGCAACGCAACTACCTTGATTACCTTGACTATTAACGGGAGGAAGGCCATCACTTAAATCAACCATTGGAGGCAATTTATTTGCATCGATATTTTTTGACTTTAAATCACTGGCTAATTTCGCAGTATTTACTTGTGGCCAGTTTTTTATTGGTGAAGGTAAACACCCATCTTTTTGAGTATAATTCAAATCTTGCACACTTGCTGCATTTATTTTTAGAACTGAAGAAAAAGAAAAGATGGAAGCACACATTGTTAAAACAATCATTGTCACTAAGAATTTTTTCATCTTTGCCTCCTTTTAATGAAAATACTTAACTTAGTTATGTAGTAATACTAAAAATCTTTTTGTCAAATTTCTTTTTACTTTTAAATATCTATCTTATTTTTTTACCCGCCGTATGTGATTGTTATTGTTCTCGTATTCTGGTCCCAGCCGACATCACAGCCGAGGGACTCTGCAACAAATCTCAGAGGCAACATTGTCCTATCATTTATAATAATTGGTTTTACGCTATGATTGTTCGTGTCAATGTATACCAATGTAACAGTTGCATCTCTTGGTATTTGAGAATTGTCAAAGTCATATGTATTAAAAGAAAAATATTGAGGATAATTTGGGTAATATGGAGTTTGTTCGCATTCAATTCTGCTATCTATTGGATAGATTGTTTTCTCGCCAATTTCTATTTTAGCAGAGTAATTATTTGCAAAGTTATAACTACTACCGCATATAACTGCACAAAAACTAACTTCTTCTCCATCTATAAGAAGAGTTAATCTACCATCATTGATAGTGTAAGTTTTTCCTGAACTCTTAGCCATATAAGCATTTAAAGCAACCCAATAATATGGAGTTTTAACGCTTACGCTTATTCTATAGGGATCTTGAGGGTTATGGCCGGGGACGTTATACTGTTCTGAAAATGCAATGAAATCATCGTTATTATTAGCAGTCATACCTTCATTAATTGCATCTTGGATGTCATTATCTGTTAACTCCCAATTTCTTTGCTTGTAAATGATAAGCTTGTAATCAGTGACATTGCCTGCTTCATCAACAGCTTCTAACGAATAATTGTTTCCTCCACTAAAATTAATATTTAAAGTAAAACTAAAATTGCCATCTGCATCGAAGTTTATTTTATAGTTACTACCACCAGTTAACGAAGTTACCTTCACATTATCTGTAACCCTTCCCTTTACTGTTATAGAGTCAGAATTTACGGTAGATCCATTTAGGGGCTCATAAATTTGGATAATCGGTGGCGTTTTGTCGTTGAGGATTTCAATCTGTGACTTTAAAGAATTGTTTTCGGCTTTCAGAGCTGCATTTTCATTCTTAAGCCCTGCATTATTACTTTCGAGGAAAAGCATTTGATTTTTTAGGTAAGGAATAGAATCCATTGTCATTGTTACAGTCTTAGTCGTTCCATTCCATTGCACATCGGCACCAAATCCTTCAGAAATAAATCTTATAGGAACAACTGTTCTACCTGGTGGCACAATAACAGGCGCTGCATCCATGACAAAAGGTTCACCATTAATGTAAGCAGTCTTATTTCCAATTTGCATTGTAATTAAGACTTTGTCAGATTCACCTGCAACTTGAGGAACACAAAATATTGAAAGTAACATTGCCACTAAAAGCAATAAAAATAACTTTTTCACCTTTGCCTCCTTTAATTTTTCTTTTATTTTACTCCTTTACAAATTATCTCCAAATTTGTTGAGAGAGGTTTGTCAAATATCAAAGTTTTTAAGCAAAAGTGAAATGCTTTAATCTTTTTCTCTCTGGGCGGGTCATTCTTCCTTGCCAGCCGCTGTTTACAGTCTGCGAAAGGAATAGGTTTGTTATGAGTGAGCTGTCTGTGCTGTTTGGCTGGCTGGTAACTGAGGGCGGGACTATGTGACTACCGCTAACCGTGAAGCAACAGTAAAAAGAAAACAATCGAACAAAAAAAAGCGGGGGTGTCCCCCCGCTTAACTTTATGAATAATAACTTCCCGTGTATGGAAGACCATGGAATCCTACCAGGAGGAGCGGATTATCCGGGTCAACTCTTTCAAGCGCCTCTTTCCAGTAGCACCACTCCCGGAAATTGTTTCCCTGGTATTTCTTTATCATCAGCTCAACTTTTAGAATGAAAGCACCCATTGACTCGCCACGCATCTTTTCTTCATTCATCTTATGCCTCCCATCGTTTTCTTTATCTTGCCGATTGTCATCGGCTCAAACCACCTGTCTCTTTCAATCTGTAAGCCGAGAGGCCCTTTGACCCG
>JAFCBX010000044.1 GCA_017610505.1 Methanosarcinales archaeon
AGCATTATTAAAAGTTGAAGAGTTAAGGCCTTTCAGAGGACCTGAATATTTTCAAGAGGGAGATTATGAGTACATAAATTCAAATGAAGGGAATATTTCAGATTTTAAGGGAACTGAAAGGATTTTTTATAAGGGAAAAAAAGTTTTCAAACAAAATTACATAGGGGGTTTGATTATTCATAAATAAGAAGGTATCAAAAAGACTTATAAGATGTTGAATATGAAAGAAGCAAGCTATTACAAAAAGCTTAAAGATGAGAATGTTCAGTGCTTGTTATGCCCTAAGAAATGTGTTATAAAAAAAGATTCTTATGGATTTTGCAATGCAAGGAAAAACATAGGTGGAAGGCTTTATTCTATTGTTTATTCTAATCCATGTGCTGTTCATACAGACCCTATTGAGAAAAAGCCGTTGTATCATTTTATGCCAGGAGGTAAGGCATTGTCAATTGGAACAGTTGGCTGCAACCTTAAATGCAAGCATTGCCAGAACTGGACAATGTCAATGGCAAAGCCAGAAGAGGTTTTAACAGAAAAGATTACCCCTAAAGAAATTATTGAGCTTGCAATAAAAAATAACTGCAAAATAATTTCTTATACATATAATGAGCCAACAGTATTTTTTGAATATATGCTAGATTGCGCAAAGATTGCAAAAAAGAAGGGAATAAAAAACACAATTATTTCAAATGGATTTATCAATGAGGAGCCATTAAAAGAATTATGCAAATATATTGACGGGGCTAACATTGATTTAAAAGCATTTAACAATAAATTTTACAAAGAGATATGCTCTGCATGGCTTGAGCCGGTGCTTGAATCATTAAAAATATTAAAGCAAAAAAAGGTCTGGCTTGAGGTAACCAATCTTATAATACCAACACTTAATGATAATCTTAAAGAAATAAAGAAAATGTGCGAGTGGATTAAGGAGAACCTTGGAACAGATGTTCCTTTGCATTTCACAGGATTTTACCCCTGCTACAAGCTGCTAAACCTTCCAGGAACAAGCCCTGGAATACTAAAACAAGCAAAAGAGATTGCATTAAAGATTGGAATAAAGTATTCCTATGTTGGCAATGTTTTTTCAGCAGAGGAAAACAACACATACTGTCCAAAATGCAACAGGCTTTTGATAGAAAGGTCTGGCTTTGGCATAATAAAAAACAATATAAAAAATAGCAGATGTTTATGCAAAGAAAAAATAGCAGGAGTCTTTGAATGAGCACAAAATATAATTCAGACTTTAAAGAACATTCTGTTGATGCAGTTGTGCTTGCAGGAAGAAGCAGGCTTATTGTTCCAGATAAATCAAATATTATATATTCTTCCTTTCCTCTATTCCCTTCATCTCCTTCAACTTTATACCCTATAGAAATTGTAAATCCCCCACAACCCATGGACAAAGCAGGCATTGATTACAAGGCAATTATTAAGATAGGTGGAAAGCCAATGGTTAATTATGCTGTGGAAGCATTAGCTGAATCAGACTATGTTAATACTATTTATATTGTTGGAGAAGAAGATCAGTTAAATAAAACTGGCTTTTCAAGAGGAAAAGAAAAAATAAGATTTGTAGATGATAAAGGAAGCTTTATAGATAATCTCATTGAGGGAGGCAATAAGGCAAAATCAGATAAAATACTTTTTTCAACCTCAGATATTCCCTTAATTAAAAAAGAGCATGTTAATGATTTTATTGAAAACTGTTTTGAAAGGGATAATGGAAGTATTTATATTTCCTATTACACTAAAGAATCAAATAATTATAATCTAAAAGCAAACTACCCTGCTAGAATTGAGGGGAAACACCTACGGAATGGATGTATTCTTATGATAAACCGTGATTTTTTAAATGAGATAAGCAAAAAAGGAGAACTTTATGAAGCAATAAGTCCTCTTTATGGTGAGAGGAAGAAAGGGCTCTGGCCTTATCTTAAGCTTGTAAAAATTTACATCCCTACTAATGTTTTGATAAAATATATTTTCAATAGCCTTACAATAAAATATGCAGAGAAAGCAATCTCTAATAAATTAACTAAACGCATAAATAAGAAAACAGGCAATAATCTTACATATAATCTTTATGGCATAGAGAGTGTTCCTGAAGTTGGAATAGATGTAGATAGTTATGAAGATTTGAAGAATATTGAAGAAATTATAAAAAAAGAAAATTTACATTAAATCTGAAGATATTTCTTAGTAATCAAAAATCTACTGGTTTTTCTTTGGCCATTCTTATAAATTTTAATGATATTAACTAATTATGAAA
This sequence comes from Methanosarcinales archaeon, assembly GCA_017610505.1. Classification (GTDB taxonomy): domain Archaea; phylum Nanobdellota; class Nanobdellia; order Woesearchaeales; family CG1-02-33-12; genus CG1-02-33-12. The sequence continues at coordinate 2,273 of JAFCBX010000044.1, forward strand.
AAAATACTGTTTTTAGTTATGCTGGTTTGTGTTTTTGATTCTTTCTTGGTCTTAGCAGCAGATGAGAATAACAGTTGTGAAGGGCTAAGAATAAAAGTTAGTTTAGATGATACGGCCTGTTCAGGATAGACAACCTTGGCCATGTTTCCGGCATAACAGATTACATTAACCTGACTGTAGTGTATAATATATCTGGCCCTGATTTTTTCAAGCAGGAGGTTTTTGAGCTGACTAACTTAAACAGCTACAAAACAGCTGGAACAGGCAGTTTTAAACCTGAAAAAGCAGGGAACTATACAATCTGCGGCCAAATAATTAATTCAACTGTTGATGACCAAAATAAAGAAGATGATATTAGTTGTAAAAACATCTCTGTAATAAACACATTAGGAATTCCCTGCAATATTTCCTTAAACATTGGAACATGGAAAAACTTTTATTTTGATGAGCCAAGTGTTTTTTATCTTAATCTTAACAATGAAAGCTTTCCATTTGTGATAGAATACTGGGTTGAGGATTTATTTGGAAACATAATTAAAAAACCAATAAACACAACAAACACAAACAAAAAGAGTTTTTCTCCAAGATTTGATGAGCCAGACAAGGCCTTTTTAATAAAAGCAAGAATTATTTTTGTTGCATGCAATGATTCAAACAAAGAGGATAATTATGCAGAAAAACTTTTTGTTGTTAAGGGAGAAGAGCCAGAAAAAGAGTCAAAGATTGAAATTGTTGAGCTTTATTTAAATAAAGATAATGAGATTGAGTTTGGAAAATCATTAAAAGCAAAGCTTAATATCTACAAAGGTGACTCAACAAAAAATGTAATAAGTATCTGGGCAGAGGACAAAAAAGGAAAAAAGATCAGCACTGAAACATCAAAGCTAACAATAACAAAAAAGTTTTCTGATAACTTATTGACAATTCCTGTCCAGCTAAAGCTAAACTGCGACAGCAAGCTGGATGAAGGAAAGCATTATCTTGTTGTTAATGGCCTGGGAATAAAAACAAAAAAAGAGTTTATGATTAAAGGCAATTTAGATTCCTTTTGTCCAGAAGAAACAAAATCTTCCAATAAAATTACATCAGAAGCGAATTCTAAATTTTCCTATGAAATTATTTCAATTCCTTTAACCGCTGAAAATAACAATGAATTCATAACAAAAGTATTAATCACAGCAAAAGATGAAACAAAGCTGAAAATATGGAGCTATGTTTACCGTGGAAGCAAGTGCTACTCTGGTGAAAGAGAGGATAACTTAAAGGAAATTTTAATTTCAAGCAATGAGAACAAAACAATTGAGCTGGAAAATAAGATTATTGATGCAGAGCCGGGAGACTATAAGCTAAAGGTCAAGCTGCTTCTGGAAGGCCAGAAAACAGAGAAAGAGCTGACAAATGAAATTACAGTTATAGAATCTGTTAAAACACAAGATATGAGTGAGAAAGAGCTTTCAAAATCTGAATTAAATGAAATCACAGAAAAAACAATAACAGAATGCAGCTGCGATCCACTAAGCCTTATAAGCAATGAAATACAATCTGAAACAGTTTATATCTCAACATCAAAAAAGGCCAGCAACCTTGCAAAATACATTTTTTTGGGCTTATCTGTTTTATTGAATGTTTTGTTAATATGGAAAAAATGAATTAAAATTAAATATTTGACTCATTTTGTTTTATCCTTTTTCATTTCCGTAAGCTATATTACCAATTTTCTCTTTTAATAATTCATATCTTTTAAGTGTCTTTGGATATGATAGAACATAATTCCTTGTTGAAGGAAAACCTTTTGTTTTGTCAATACCTTCTGGAATTATAGTCCCTTCTGGAAACTGACTTTTAGTAAGGTCAATTTCTTTGGTAAGACCAACTTCTTTATCATCAATCTTATTAAAATAATGAGAAACTTCCTTACCATTTACATTAACTGGGGCCCAAACCAGTTTTCCGCCAAAATAATCATTTACTATAAGAGCAGTAACAGCACACTGGCCAAAAGATGGATTATCTTTATTCCATTTTTCTGGATCAGAACTAGTTTCTTTAATCCAACTTTTTTGAAGAATCTTTTCCAGCCTGTTAACATACATAATGGATTTATCAACAATTATTTCAATCTCAGCCTTAACGATTAATTCTTCTGCCATCTCAAAATTATATGGTTGTTTTTTTAAAACATCAACAAAAATTCTATTTTTTACATCAGCGTATACTTCATCATGTGTAACTAATCTCTTAATTCCTGCATCAACTATTGACTTTGCACAGTCTGCACATGGAAACCAACTACTTAGATATATAGTTCCTTCATTTGAATAAACTCCATTCTTAGAAGCATGAGATATAGCTCTTCTTTCTGCGTGTGAACCAATGCAAAGTTCCATCCCTTTACCTGAAGAATAATCCTCTCTCAGACATCTATCATGTTTAATAAACTCTGGGGGTCCGTTCCAACCTAAAACATATCTTTTATCCTTGGTTTCTATCACTGCTGCTACTTTATGTTTTAAGCAGGTTGATTTTGATATTGCCTTTTCTAACGAACGATTGATGGTTTGCATCTTCTTTAATTTTAATAATTCATCAATAGTTATCATATTATTATACTTCTAAAAATCATTTATATATAAGCTTTTTGTTTGTATCTATCTTATAATAGTAATAAGTTATGTGTTGCTTTGACATGCATAGAAACTTTTTTAAAGATTCTGGGTTTTTGGTTTGTTATGGTCAGCGAAGAAAAGAAAAGAGAAATAAAAGCAAAGGTAGCTGAGGGAAAAATTCTCACAAGAATTATAATAGAAATAGTTGGAAAGCCAAAAGAGCATATTGAAAAAGCATTAAAGCTTGTTGTTGAAAAAATAAAGGAGCAGAAAGGACTTCAGATAGTTGAAGAAAAGCTGTTTGATGCAGAAAAGCAGGATGAAATGTTTAGCACTTTTGCAGAGCTTGGGGTACTATTTAAGGACATTGAAACATTAGTAGGATTCTGCTTTGACTTTATGCCTTCATCTATTGAGATACTGGACCCGGAAAAACTAAGCTTTGACTCAAATGAATTTGCAGGATTAATAAATGATTTATTAGCAAAACTGCATCAGATGACCCTTAAAATGGTTCAAAATGATATTGAAAAAAAAGCATTGAAAAAGAACATGCTGAATATGCTGAAAAATATTGTTATGATATTGCTTAACATTAAAAGCATGCAATTGGAGCAGCTTTCAAAGAGCAGCGGAATAAATGAAAAGGATTTAAAGCCATTGCTTGATTCCATGATAAAAGAGAAAATAATTGATTTAAAAGAAGGGGTTTATAGCTTAAAAAAATAAGATGAATGAGCTAAAAAAACAGGCAGAGGCAGTGCTTTTTGCAGCCGGCGATAAAATTGAGGTTGGAGAAATAGCCAGATTATGCAGGGCAGATATAAACTCTTTAAAGAAATTATTAAAGGAATTGAAAAAAGATTATGATGAAAAGGATTCAAGCCTTATGATATCTGAGGAGGGAAATTTCTGGAAGCTTGCAGTAAGGGAAGCTTACATGGATTTAGTTCAGCAGATAAATCCACATACAGAGCTTAGCAAAACAACAATTGAAACATTGGCTGTTATTGCATGGAAAGCACCTATATTACAGTCAGATGTAATAAAAGCAAGAACAAACAAGGCATATGATCATATAAAAGAACTGGTTGATTCTGGCTTTCTGATAAAGCAGAGGCACGGCAGAAGCTACATGCTTAAGCTATCACAAAAGTTCTTTGAGTATTTTGACCTTAAGAATAAGAAAGATATAAAAGAAAGGTTCAAAGATTTTGCAGACATTAACGAGGAAGAGCTAAAGAAGTTGGAAGAAGTAAGATTAAAAAAAGAAGAGGAAGCTGAAAAAGCCAAAGAAGAAGCAGAGGAAAATCCAAAGCAAACAGAAGAACAGGATGAAAAAGAAGAAAATGAATTAGAGGAATTATCTGAACAGAAGACAGAAGAAAAACCACAAGAAAAAGCAGAAAATATAAAAACTGAAAGAACAGAAGAAAAACAAGAAGAATCAGAAGAAACTAAGGAAGAGACAGAACAAGTAGAAAAGGAAGAAGAAATAAAAACTAAAAAGACAGAAGAACAAGAAGAAATAACTAAAAAAGAGACAAAAGAACAAAAGGGACTTGCAGAAAAAGAGCAGGAAGTTAAAGAAGAAGAAAAATATGAAAAAGAAAAAGAATTAAAGGAAACAACTGAACAGGAAACAAAAGAACAACCTAAAGAGTCAAAAAAATAGGTTAAGCCTAAAATAAAAAATTAATAAAATAAAATTTGGGGTAAAAATGTTGTATAAAAAAGATTCATTACAAGATAATAAGATAGACCCACTCATTCAAAGAATAGAAAAATTAAAGGGAAGAAATTTATATTTTTATCTACAGAGTATTGAGGGGCCATCTGGACCAAGAATTAGGGTTGATGGCAAAGAAAAAATAAATTTGTCTTCTTATAATTATCCATCAATAGTCAGTCATCCCAAAATAATAAAAGCAGCTATTAAAGCCATCAGAGACTATGGCACTGGACCTTCAGGAGTAAGGTTATTAGCTGGAACTGCTCCAATACACAACAAACTGGAAGCAAAGATAGCAGAATTTAATGGAGCAGAAGATGCTGTTACTTACAGCAGTGGATATGTAACAAATCTAACTGCTGTATCCACTCTTTGTGGAAGAAATGATTTAGTTATAATGGACAAACTGGATCATGCCAGTATAATCGATGGATGTATTCTTTCAGGCGCAAATCATAAAACATACCTGCATAATGATATGGAAAGTTTAGAGAAGATTTTAGCTGACTCAAAGGAAAAGTATGATGGCAAATTTAAATTAATAATAGTGGATGCAGTATACAGCATGGATGGGGACATAGCTAACCTGCCTGAGATATGCCGTCTGGCTAAAAAGTATGATGCAAGGGTTATGGTGGATGAGGCTCATTCTATTGGCAACATAGGGAAAACAGGCCATGGTATAGAGGAGCATTTTGGAATGAAGGGTTCTGTTTATATTCATATGGGAACATTGAGCAAGGGCATTCCAAGCATAGGCGGGTATATAGCTGGAAATAAGGATTTAATTACCTATTTAAAACACACTTCAAGGGCATTTATTTTTTCAGCTAGCGTTCCCCAGGTAAATATTGCTATTGCAAAAGCCTCTCTTGAGGTTATAGAAGATGAACCCTGGCGTATGACTAGGTTACATCATAGAGCTGAGCAATTCAGAACAGGATTGAAAAAAATGGGTTATGACATTGGATATAGTAATACTGCTCTTGTACCTATTATGATTAGGGATGAGGAAAAAACCCTAAAATTAACTAGATTAGTTAATGATAGGGGATTATTTATAATGCCAATCATCTTTCCAGCAGTTCCAAAGAATACTGACAGGCTCAGGACTCATGTTCAGGCTGGACATACTGAAAAAGATATTTCCAGGGCCCTGTATATTCTTGAGAAATCAGGAAAAGAATTAGGGATTTTAAAATAATTAGCCCTGAAAAATGCTTTTACTAAGATGCCCAAAATCCTTGAAATAAAAGATGCAGACAAGATTGTAGTTTTTGGGGATATTCATGGAGATTTGGACTCATTAAAAAAAGGATATGACATAGTAAAAAAAGAAATGGTTAGTTATATTATTTTTCTTGGTGATTATGCTGACAGGGGCCCTTATGGTCCAGAGGTTATAGAATTTATTCAGAAAAAACAAAAAGAGGATAGTAATGTAATACCTCTCAAGGGAAATCATGAGGATTATGAATTAATTGGCTCAGAATTAATACCAAATTTTAGTCCATGTGACCTTATATCCCAATATAAAAGAAAATTAACTGGCTCTAACTTTAAAGTATTATTCAAGAATCTTTATAATTGGTTTGAGAGTCTCCCAGTAGCAGTAGTTGTTAAGGACAAATATTTCCTTGTTCATGGAGGAATTTCAAGTAAGGTTAAATTAAAGGGAACTCTTGACAGAAATATGATACAAGATCTTCTATGGAGTGATCCAACTGAGATAAAAGGAGAACATCCAAATGAAAGAGGATATGGGTTAATAACATTTGGTCCGGATATAACTGAGGAGTTCCTTAAAAAATATAACCTTGAAACAATAGTTCGTTCACACGAACCAAGAAAAGCACTAGAAGGTTATACTGTGGAGCATAATGGAAAAGTTTTAACAATATCCTCAACAACAGTTTATGGAGGAAAAGCAGCAATCCTTATAATAAATAATAAGAAGCCAGCAATGGATGCTTATGAACTGGCTAAAGGAATAAGATTAATATAGGAAAACAAAAACACAGGATAAAATGCTCTTACTAAAATGCCCCAAGTGCGGAAATAAGATGAAATACAGCAGTACAACGCATATACTCACAAAAAAGAGAAAAAGGTGTGTTTACTGCGGGCGTTCCTTTAAAATAACAGATAATATTGTTAAGAAAGTTTAAATTTTAATAACCATTTAATTTCTATAAATATATGTTGTCATGGTGGTCATAATCTTCAAAAGAAACAAAATTCTTGGATTTATCAAAACTAAACACTAAAACAAA
>JAFCBX010000134.1 GCA_017610505.1 Methanosarcinales archaeon
TAAAAGCAATACTTCCTGATTCATTTACCCTGAGAAGACTTTTTTCAGCAGAATTATATTCAGAGTTTATTTTACTTTCTAAACTATCTTTAAGGTTTTCTTCTTTTAATCTTCCTTGTATTTCTTTGTTTTTTGTAATCTCTTCTAAGCCCATATTTCAGTTCCTTATACTTGGGATTAATAGTTTTTATAAGCATTTATTCTCTTAAAAACATATTCTTGACAAGTTAATATTGTGGTAATTAACTCTAAATTAACTTATTTTAGTGGTAATTAACAGTAAAGCTTATAAATAAGTGGTAATTAACAGTTATTATTAATATCTGTGGTAATTAAAATCAATAAACTAGTTTGTTGAGAATATGTGGTAATTAACCATGGTTTACAGAAAGCAGGTTGAAATAAAAGGCCAAAAATACTGGTACCTATTCCATACTGTAAGGCAGGGAGATAAATACCTCAAGAAATCAAAATATATAGGAAAAGAGCTTCCAAAAGATATTGAAAACATTGAAAAAGAATTTTTAGAGGAAGTCAAGATGAAAAAACAGGATATACCAAAAGAAATAAGAGAGCTGGCAGAAACATTGCATCCCTATGAGAGAAAGATTCTTCCTTTTCTTAAAGATAATAAATCATTAAAAGAGCTTGTTAAAGCCTCAAAAATGCAGGAAATAGAGGTTATGAGGGCATTGCAGTGGCTTGAGAACAAAAATATTCTTTCAATAAAAAAAGAGCTTAAAGAGATAATTTCTATTGGTAAAAATGGCAGGCTATACCTTGAAAAAGGACTACCTGAAAAAAGATTCCTTAAGGCAATTGAAGGAATAATTCATATTGACAAGATAAAAGAAAAAGCTGGCCTTGAAAAAGATGAGATAAACGTCTGCCTTGGACTGTTAAGAAGAAAAGCAGCAATTGAAATAAAGCCTGGGATGAACATAAATATAACTGAGCAAGGAAAAAAACTCTTGCAAAAAACCCTCTTTTGAAGAATTATTCCTAAAACAATTGCCTCTTGAATCAAAAAATTTAACACAGGAGCAGAAATATGCTTTTAATGAATTAAAGAAAAGAAAGGGAGTAATAAAGACTGATATTATTACAGAGAGAAGTGTTGAACTAAAAGAGATTTATAATGAGCTTATAAAAGCAAAGATTTCATTTAAAAATATAATTGATGAATTAAGTCCAAACATGCTTAAAGATAGCTCATGGAAAAACAAGAGCTTTAGGCGTTATGACATAAAAATAAATGTTCCATCTATCTCTGGAGGAAGAAGACATTTTGTTAACGAAGCTGTTGCATATATCAAAAAAGTGTGGCTTGAGATGGGATTTAAAGAGATGCAGGGGCCTTTATTGCAGACATCATTCTGGAATTTTGATGCGTTATTTACTGCTCAGGACCATCCTGCCCGTGAAATGCAGGACACTTTCTTTATTGCAAACCCTGAAAAAGGAAAACTTCCTGAAAAGAGGTTTGTTGAAGGAGTGAAAAATGCACATGAAAATGGTTTTGGCACAGGCAGCCTTGGATGGAGATATAAATGGAATCCAGAGCAGGCAATGAAAAATGTTTTACGAACGCATACAACTGTTTTATCTGCAAGAACAATTGCAGCATTAAAAAAAGATGACCTGCCGGCAAAATACTTTACAGTTGGAAAATGCTTTAGAAATGAGACAGTTGACTGGTGCCATTTGTTTGAATTATGCCAGGTTGAGGGTATTGTTGTTGATCCTGATGTTACATTCAAGAACTTGGTTGGATATTTAAAGGAATTTTACAAGAAATTAGGATATTCAAAAGTAAGGATAAGGCCTGCATACTTTCCATACACAGAGATGAGCGCAGAAGTAGATGTTTTTCATCCAGTAAAAAAAGAATGGATTGAATTAGGCGGCTCTGGAATTTTCAGGCCAGAGGTTGTAAAGCCATTATTGGGAGTTGAGGTTCCTGTTTTGGCCTGGGGCTTAGGAATGGAAAGGGCTATCTCAATGTATTATGGAATAACTGATATCAGGGACTTATACAGGAATGATTTAAAGCAGTCAAGAGAAATAAAAGCATGGTTGAAATAAAATGCCTACCATAACCTTAGATAAAAAAGATGTAATGAAACTTGTTGGAAAAGAAATTCCAGATGACAAGCTAAAGCACAGAATATCAATGCTTGGAACTGATTTGGAAAAGGTTGATGATTCTGAGATAGTTGTAGAGGTTTTTCCCAACAGGCCAGATTTATTATCTGAGGAAGGTTTTGCAAGGGCATTAAGTTCATTTATTGACGTGAAAACAGGATTAAGAAAATATGATATAAGGAAATCTTTGTTTAAGGTTAAGGTTGAAAAGTCTGTTGAAAATGTTAGGCCTTACATAAGGTGTGCAATATTAAAAAATGTTAATTTAACTGATGAAGCAATTAAAAGCCTGATGCAATTGCAGGAAAAACTGCATTTAACCCATGGAAGAAAAAGAAAAAAGGTTGCAATAGGTGTTCATGATTTTGATGCTATAAAATTCCCCTTGGTTTACAAGGCAGTCAAGCCAGATTCAATATCTTTTATTCCATTGGACATGACAACAAAAATGAATCTTGCTGAAATCTTGGTCAAGCACCCAAAAGGAAAGGATTATGCTTTTGTTTTAGAAGGGCTTTCAAAGTATCCTGTTATTATTGACGCAAAAAA
>JAFCBX010000045.1 GCA_017610505.1 Methanosarcinales archaeon
AAGGAAGCTGATGTTAAGACAATTAATATTCTTAACGGTTCTGTTGTTAATAAAAATGGGAATTTTAATGATTCTAAAACTGGTTATTCTATTAATGTGATGATTGGTGACAAAAAACAGGGCTATGGTTCTCGCTGGGATGCACGTGATCATCTGCCAAGAGATTCAGATGTTCTAAAAAATCTTATTGATAATAAGATAGATTTTGTCTTAAAATCTGCATTAGTTTCATATATCTCAAATATAGAAAAAATTATACCTGTAAAACAGGAAAATGGTAATAAATTTTCCCAGTTATCAAATGACCCTGTGGCTGTTTATATTGAGAAAAAACCAAAACCAAAATCAATACCTAAAAATCTTATTTTAACTCTTAAGGATTGGACTAAAGAAATATCAAAACTAAATTTTGTTGATGAAAGCAACGCTATTATATACTCCCAGCATGACTCACGCAGGTTTATTGATAGCCAGGGAAGAAAGATATTAGACCATTCTTTTTTAGAGAAAGTTATACTAATCACAGACATTAGGCATAATAAAAATTTTGAGATTCCTTTTGGTCAAAGCATATATTTAGTTAAGGGATGGGATGATGTTAATCAGAAACTTGAAAATATTTTAAATGAAATACCAAGAGATATTGAACAATTAAGGAACGCTTCAATACCAATTAGCAACCAATATCCAGTTGTTTTTAGTGGTGTGTCTGTTGGAATCATGTACCATGAAGGCTTAGGTGGCCACCATCTTTCTGGCAGATATATTAAAAAAGGTTTTTCTACAACATTCAAAAACCAATTGAATAAAAAAATATTGCCAGAGTTTATCACTGTTGTTGATGACCCACAAAAAAAAGATGCTTCTGGTTTCTACAGGTTTGATGAGGAAGGCATTGAAGGCCAGAGGGTTGTTCTTGTTGAGAATGGCATTCTAAGAAATTACCTTTTAGACAGAGACTCTGCTGTTTATTTTGGAAAATTGTCTAACGGGCACGCACGGGGGGAATGGCTTTGTGATGAGATGGGTTCTATAACCCCAGAACCAAGGGTTAGCAACTTAGAGATAATAAGCTCTAATTCTGTTCCTGATGAAGAGCTTGTTGAAATATTAAAAAAACATTGTATTGAAAATAATCTTGAGTGTGGTTTATACATTGATGCCAGAGCTGGAGAGGTTGATGTTGATACCAGTGAATTTCATCTCTATCCTCACAAAGCATGGAAAATCTTTCCAGATGGCAGGAGGGAGCGCATAACGAGCTTTTATGTTGTTGCCCACCCTTACGAACTTCTTAAACAGATGGTTGTTACAGGTGATAATTATAAAATATGTACAGGCATGTGCGGTGCAGAGTCTGGATGGGTTCCCACGCAACAGATAGCACCTGCAGCTTTTATTCCCAGGGTAACAATACAATCTGAGGAGCCCAAGATACAAACAAAAAGGCTTCTTGAAAAATTAAAGGATTAATTATTTACTAAGCTTTTAAATTCTGTAGAATTCCAAAAGGTTTTTAAATAATCTGGGTTTCCTGATTTTGTGATAATATGGAAGGAGTTATTATGAATTTCAGGGGAGGAAGGCACACCCAGTATGATAACCAGATGATAATACTAGTTAATGAAATTGATTCAAAGGAAAAAGCCAATGCTTTAATAGGAAAAAAAGTTATATGGTCAAGCCCTGCCAAGAAAGAAATTAAAGGTGCTGTAAAAGCTGCCCATGGATGCAAGGGAGCACTAAGGGTTCTCTTTGAGAAAGGAATGCCTGGCCAAAGCATCGGCCAGAAAGTTAAAATTGAATAATTCTAAAACTGTTTTTTGCCATATACTACTGCTATAACGCCTATCAGTATTATAATTCCTGAGTAAACAGGTCCTGAGCTCGGTACTGTGCTTGGTATTAAATTCATTGTAACTAGGAATGGAATTAATCCACCAAAAATAATTAATAGTGCAAGTACTGCAGTAATAAATTTCTGCGAACCCCATAGCCCAAAGGTCTTTACAGCGTACCAGAATGCAATAACTCCTATAAGGATTATGATTCCAGAGTAAACCGGCCCCGAAAATGGGACAACACCAAAGCCTTCAAAGAAAGGCAGAACTCCTGCAAGTATTGTTAACAGACCAATGAACACAATCATTATTTTCATGTTTTATCACCTCAAAATACATTGATTAATTTTTATTTATCTAAGTCCAAGATTTTTTTCAAGTTCTTTTATCTCCTTTTGTAAAGATCCTACTTTTGAAGATTCTCTATACCATTCCTTATATAATTTTCTACCTGCTTCGGTCTTAGTCCATCCAGCTTTTGTTGCTCTTGCATGTAAATTACCTGCTTTATCTGCACGGTCATTTTTTTCAGATCTTAATTTGTTTAATTCATTTTGCCATTTTTCTCTTCTAACTCTATTTCGAATATCCTTACTTCTCTTAGCTTGTTCTAATCTAGCTGTCTTAACATCTTTTTTTCCTTGTTCAGCCATTCTATTTAATTCTTTTTTATGCTGTATTCTTTCTCTTTCTAGTTCTTCTCTTTCTCTATCGCGTTCTTTACTTTCATCTCCACTAGATATTTTTCTTGCATAACCCCCCTTGCCAGAAAGTGCCCTTATCAGACAGGCAATGCCCAAGACAATACATACCCATTTGCCCCATGGGCCCATGACAGGCAACAACTCATCTATCTGGTATATTCCTGTGATTATGTCTGTCAGCTGGTGAAAAACCCAGGCAATAAAGAAATAAAATAATGCCCACACAACTCCAAAAGCTTTGTGCTCCTTGATGGGAAAATAACTATTAAGTATCAATAATGTGCCACCAATTATTGCTAATATAAGCACTACAATTCCAAAAACACCATAGGCAGAGCCAATATAAAAAATATATTCATTGGGTATAAACCTTATGGAAATCAATGAAACAACAATTGAAAATATTGTGGCAATCCCCTTGCTGCCAGAAAATATCTTCTTTGCTAACCAGAAGATTATTGCAAATAATACAATCCATATGCCCGCTTTTAGGAACATAAATGCTTCATTTTCTCCTGCTCCAAAAAGGAAGCTGAACATACTGTAAACCCCTTCATACTGTGCACTAACTAAAGGGATTAATAAAGCTAGGAAAAGAGAAGACAATAATAATAAACCTCTTTTTTTGTTTAAAAGCATTTTATATGATTTTTAACTCCAAATTATTTAAATCTTTCTATGATTTTTTATGTTTAACCTAAAAATCTTAAATCAAAAGTTTTTTATAATAGTGGAATTTCCTTTTCATGATTTAAAATGGTTCAGAAAATAGGCGGCTTCAGGAGAAAAACAAGGCAGAAACTTTCAAAGCCAAGAAGAAGCAAGGGAAAGATAAGCGTCAAGAAGTTCTTCCAAACATTTGAAGAAAAAGACAAGGTAGTCCTGAATGCAGAGCCAGCTGTGCAAAAGGGAATGTATTTTCCTAGATTTCATGGCAAAATAGGCATAATAAAGAAAAAAATTGGAAAATGCTACAAGCTGTTAATTAAAGACGGAAAAAAAGAAAAAACACTCATAGTTCATCCAATTCATCTTAAAAAAATTAAGGTATAAAAATGGTAAAACCTGAGATAATATCTGAAAATCCAATCACCCTAACTGAGCTTAAGCAGGAGATTGACAAGATAAAAAAGCGTGATAAAGAGCTAAACTTCAGGGTTGGCAAGACTGAAGAATACTTAAGCCACTTTGTAACATTAAATAAAGCTAAACAGGATGAGTTAATCAAAAAATTAGAAAAACTTAATGTTCCAAGACTTAAAGATATTCACATAACCAAGATAGTCGATATAATACCAAAGACAGTTGATGAGCTAAAAATAATTCTACAGGGTTATACAATAACAGTCAACAATGATAATATAAAAAAAATTGTTGATGTTGTTAAAGATTTTACTGAAAAAAAGGCATAATCTTTTTTATTTTTCTAAACTAAAACAATAAATAATCTAAAAAACAAAAGTTTATAAATAAGAAAAAACAATTTATGATTAAGATGGAAAGGCATGAAAAGGAGGAATATGTAACTATACTTGATTTTTTGCCAAATGGCTATCCATTTGACACAAGACCAAGCCACCAAAAGACTGCAATAGCCCAGGCTGTAGGTAAAAAGCATTTTGTTTTATTAGAGATTGTTCCAAAAAAAGATGTGTTCCTGCAGCCTAATGAGGAGGTTTACATCGGACAGGATAAAAGGGACAAGGTGCATCATATCAATGGAAAATTACCTTTTTCTAGATTAACAGCAACTGCAAAAGCAGAGCTGGGTTTTATAGTAGATGAAATTGTTGAAAAAAATGAGCAGAGGTTTGTTGATTTTTTTAACAATGCCCAGCCATTAAGTACAAGAATGCATTCTATAGAGCTATTGCCAGGAATGGGCAAAAAACGAATGTGGGAGATTCTTGATGAAAGAAAAGTTAAGCCATTCAAGGGCTTTGATGACATGAAAAAAAGAGTCCACCTGATGCCTGATCCAAAAAAGGCAATAATAAAAAGGATAATGCAGGAATTAAGCGGAAAAGAAAAACATCTCTTGTTTGTTAATAGTTGATTTTAGATATTAAGGTTATCATTTGGTATATATTTCTTAATAAGTTTTTCTACACCAGTGTATGCATTAATCCATCTTGCTATGTTGTCTTCTGTCTGCTCTTTTGGCCAGCCAAAAATAGAAATCCTATTTCCTCCTAGTTCCTTAACTACCTCCTTTTTTATCTTACTTATATAAAATTTAACAAGTTTATTATCTTTATTTACATAACTATCCCTTAACATATCAAAATAATTCATTATCCTCTCTTCAACTAAATTAACTTTTTTCCCCAGTATTGGCTTAAGAACATTAAAAAATTTTTGTGATTCTTCATTTCTCAATTCCTGTAAATATGGCTTTTCAGATAAAATTCTTTTTGTATATTGATTTTGAGAGCGCATGTAATCCTCAAAATCTTTAGTTACTTTATCAATTGTACTGTTAATTATATCCTCTCCATGCGTAATGATTTCATCAACTTTATCCCCCCCTTGCTTAACCATATCATTAAATATGTCCTCACTCTTCATAATCATTTCTTCAACTTTTTTAATTGTACCATTTAAAGCTACGCACTTTAAGATGATAGTATAATATTCAAATTTTTTGGACAGATTGACATCAATATATGCTTCAGCAGGGCGCTTATCTCTTTTCCAAATATCAGCTGCCTCCAAGTACTTTTTCTTGCCAAAATTAATATATGCCTTATTTCCAAATATTCCTGCATTTATTAATGCACTCTCTGCTGCATGCTCATACAACTGGCTCTTTTGTTCTAAACTTTCAATCTCCATTGCCTTAGAAAGAGCATCTCTTATTGACTTTATTGGTATCGCTTCTAGTTTAGCTTTAGTAACTTTAAAATTTTCTATTTTGTATTTTTCAATTTTTGAGTGCCTTGTTAGTATATCTGATAATTCATGAATAATTTCATTCCTATTTTCATAAACAGAAGATTCTTCAATAACATCTTCAAGGAAACCAAACCTAATATCTTCAAGTAAATCATATGCCTCTTCAACAATTTTAAAATATTGTTCTTCTATTTGATAATCATCCTCACCAGAAAATCTTTTTTCCATGACTATTCTTATGTAGCAATTGTTTAAATAATTTTTGTTTTATAAAACCTTTGTATACGTTTTTAAACTTCTTGGCTAGATATCCACATTCCAAAAAAATAGGCAAGCGAGAGGCTTATTATAAATGGTATTAAAACCGATGAAAAATTATATGGCTGGAATACAAAGTAAAGTATTGCAAAGAATACTATAAACAATAGAAAAATTGTTCTAACAGGATTTGGCCCAGAGCTTTTTGTTTTTGCCATATTTTATAAATTTGTATAATTAATATTTAAATCTATTGAAAAACAAAAATTTTAAATAGTTGTAATATTATTATATGTTCACTTAATCTTTGAGGTGGAAAAATGAAAGAAAGAACAAGGGATTCAATAAAAAAATCTTTTAAAATTATACTTGGTCTGCTATTAATAATAGCAGGAGTATGTGGTTGTATAAGATGGTGGCCGCAGTTATTAAGCCTCATAATGGGGGCAATAGGTCCTATTGTTATCCTTATAGGGTTGATGTTTGTCTTTATAGGATTTTCTGATTAAATTTTTTATTCTTTTATAATCCCATAACCTATTAGGCGCCATCTTGTGCCTATTCTTCTTGATATAGAAATCCTTGAGCCCTGCTCTGCACAAACCGGAATCTTTAGGCTGCAGCCAATACCATCTTTTTTAAGTTCTGTAACAAAGCCAATAGTGGCTGCAGAGTTTACATTTAGCATAAGAACCTCTTTTGGTTTTATCTGCTCTACAGCTATGTCATCTTTAAGTCCAACAACTCTTTCAAGGAGATGTGTTTCAAGTATAAGATTATACCAGACTTTTGGCAGCATGCCTTTTTTTCCAACAACAGACCCGGTT
>JAFCBX010000046.1 GCA_017610505.1 Methanosarcinales archaeon
TATCATATACCCTTATGGTTATGTTTCTTTTAGCCATTATCTTGCCATCATTAGCAATAAAAGTAAGTGTAAAATCCTTTTTGTCTTTATCAACAGTATCAAAATCAGGTATCCAGCTAAATGTTTGATTAACTAAGCTAGAGCCATTTGGTGCATTCTCAACTGAAAAATTTATACTATCTTCATCAGGGTCTGTTGCATAAATCTTGAATTCTATTGACTTGTTCTCATCAACAGCAATATCACTTATTGGCTTAAGAATTGGTGCCCTGTTTGTGTTTTTTATTATTAAGGTTATATTTTCTGAATCACTAAGATAGCCATCTGATGCCAAAACATTTGTATAGTATGTTCCTGCCTCATCATATCCAATTTCGCGTTTTTTCTTGTTTGCAAAGCCAAAGTAATTATATCTTAATATATCTCCATCAGGGTCTGCTGCAGATGGCTCAAGAGTTAGTAATTCACCCTCATTTACTATTATTGTTCCTATTTTTTCTAGTATTGGTGCCCTGTTGGTTTCATAAACAGTTATCTTAACCTCATGCTTTGTTTCAAGGCTTGTAAGGAATATGTATTCTTGTTATTATTTTTTCAAGCCAGTTCTTTTTTACTGTATCAAAGCTAGGTGTCCATTTAAACTTATTATTAACAAAACCAGCATCATCTGGCAAGTCAATTGCTAAATAAGTTATTTTATCGCCGTCAGGGTCAGTAGCTGTAACATTAAAGATTAGTTGCTCATTTTCATTAACAAAAGCATTATTTAATGGCTCAAAAAAAGGAGCCCTGTCCTTGTCTTCAACTATTAACAAAACCTTTTGAGTGTCTGTTAATTTGCCGTCAGATGCTGTTACAGTGATTTTATATTCACCAGCATCATCATAATTAGTCTGCCATTCGCCATTCTGATCTAATGGCTTGCTAAAATTATAAAAAATATTATCCATATCCTCATCTATTGCCTCTGGCTTGAGGCTTACAAGGTCTCCTTCATTCACTGTTATATTTGTTAATTGTGCATTAACAAAAACAAGCTGTAATAAGATTATAAGCAAAAAGATTATTTTCTTCATTTTACCATAATAAAAACTTGCTTATATAAAAAGCTTTCTATTATTTAGTATTCAAAAGGAGTAAAAAGAAAAAGAAAAAAATAAAAAATCAGCCTTGTACAATCCTTACAATTCTTGGTGGCCTGTTTATATTATTGATTGTTACTATTACATCCTGGCTTGCTGATTCTATTCCGTCAGATGCTGTTACAGTAACAATGTGTGTTCCTGCATCATTATAGTTTGTTGTATAGCTTGCCTCTGTCATCCAGCCAGAGTATGTTACTGTTACTTCATCGCCGTCAGGATCTGTTGCAACTGGCTCAAGGCTTACTGTTTCACCCTCATTGACTGTGATGTCAGCAATTGGACTTAGTACTGGTGGCTTATTTGTGCTCTCAACAATCAACAAAATCTTTTGCGTATCTGTTAACTCACCGTCAGATGCTGTTACAGTTATCTCATAGTTTCCTGCGTCTCCCTTCTTTGTCTGCCATCTTCCATCTTTGTCTAATGGCTCACTAAAGGTATACAAAATAGTGTCTGTATCAGGGTCCTCGCTTTCAGGCTTTAAAACCACTAATTCCCCTTCTTTAACTATTATTTTTGCTAGCTCTTCTTCAACCTCTTCTTCAGGTTCTTCTTCAATCTCTTCTACAACTTCTTCTAATATTTCAGTTGTTATTCCTTCTTCTGCTTCTTCTGCCCCAGGGCATTCATCCAAGTTGGTAACAACAGAACCATCTGGGCATACATACTTTGTTTCTGTAAGCTTACATCCGCTTGCCAAAAGCAATAGAAGAACAATCCCCCCAAATAATATCTCTTTTTTCATTTTCCACCTCTGCTTTAAATTTTAATATGTTATTATTCTCAAATAGGAAACATATATATAAACTTTTCGATAGTCAAGAACACCTTTTTAATTTAATAATTTATTTTAACTAGAAACTGAAAAGTCCTTTTTTCTTCTTTGACTCTTTTTCAAACTCCTTTAGAAGCTCTTTTTGTCTTTTTGTAAGTTTTATTGGAGTTTCAATTATGACTTTTACATTTTGTGAGCCAGTGCCATATCCATGAAGGTTTGGGATGCCCTTTCCTTTCATCCTGAATATTGTATTGGTTTGCGTTCCAGCTGGTATTTTTAGCTTTGCCTTTCCCTTTAAGGTTGGAACCTCTATTTCAGATCCAAGTGCAGCCTGTGAAAAGCTTACTGGCATCTCAAGATAAATATCATTTTCTTTTCTCACAAACATGTCATGCGGTTTTACGTGGATTACAACATATAAATCTCCAGGGCTTCCATTCTTTATTCCGGCTTCTCCTCCGCCGGCAATTCTGAGCTCATTGTTACTATCAATTCCTTCTGGAATAGTTACCTCTATCTTCCTGTCATGGTGAATTCTTCCTGAGCCATTGCATTCTGGGCATGGATTCTTTATGACTTTGCCCTCTCCATGGCATTTAGGGCATGTTGTTGTTGTAGAGAAAATGCCAAAAGGAGTTCTCCTTGTCTGCTGGATACGCCCAGAGCCATTGCATTTGTCGCATGTTACAATATCAGAACTTGACTTTGCTCCAGAGCCATTGCATTCCTTACATTTCTCCATTCTTGGAACTATAATATGTTTTTTTACACCAAACGCAGCCTCTTCAAGTGTTATTTCCATATCATATCTTAAGTCAGCTCCCCTTCTTGGGCCACGGCTGTGCCTTCCAAAGCCCCTGCTGAAGAATGTGTCAAATATATCCTCAAAATCAAAGCCAAAGTCTGAAAAGCCGAAGTCAGAGAAGTCAAAGCCTGCGGCTCCTGGACCAAAGCCCTCTGTTGTTGTGCCAAATCTGTTATATTGTGCCCTTTTCTTGTCATCTCCTAAAACAGATGCAGCCTCATTAATTTCCTTGAATTTTTCAGCAGAACTAGGGTCTGACTTGTTAAGGTCAGGGTGATATTTCTTGGCCAATCTCTTGTAAGCCCTCTTAATTTCTTCTTTAGATGCGTTTTCAGAAACACCCAATATTTTGTAATAATCTTTGGCCATTAACAATACCTGCTTTAAAAATTTAAATTAAAAAAGAAAAAAATTATTTCTTTTCTTTCTTTTTTTCATCATTCTCTTCCTTGTATTCTGCATCAACTACTTTTTCACCTTTCTTTTTTGGCTCCTCTGCTGTTTCTTTTGCTCCTGCCTGCTGCTGCTTCTTTGCCTGCTCCTCAGCCACTTTCTTATACATCTCTGTTGACATCTTTTGCACAAGCTGGTTTACTTCTTCCATCTTTGATCTGATTGCTGCTGTGTCTTTCTTCTCTGGCTTCAATAGTTCCTTAAGTTCCATTATCTTGCCTTTAACAGTCTCAAGCTCTTTGCTGTCAACCTTCCCCTCAAATTCCTTGAACATTTTTTCTGTTGAATAAACTAAAGTATCTGCCTGGTTTATTGTTTCAACATCTTCCTTTCTTTTCTTGTCTTCCTCTGCATGTGCCTCAGCTTCTTTTCTCATTTTTTCAACTTCTTCTTCATTGAGCTTTTGCGATGCTGTAATCTTTATTGACTGCTCTTTTCCTGTTCCAAGGTCTTTTGCTGTTACATGTACAATTCCATTAGCGTCTATGTCAAATGTTACCTCTATCTGCGGAATGCCTCTTGGTGCTGGCGGAATTCCGACAAGGTCAAACCTTCCAAGGCTTTTGTTATCAGCAGCCATTGAACGCTCGCCCTGCAAAACATTTATTGTCACAGCTGGCTGGTTGTCTGCAGCTGTTGAAAATATCTGTGATTTTTTTGTTGGAATTGTTGTATTTCTTTCAATCAAAGGGGTTCTTACACTACCAAGTGTTTCAATTCCAAGAGTTAAAGGTGTAACATCTAATAGCAGGATATCCTTTACTTCTCCAGCAAGAACACCTGCCTGTATAGCAGCTCCTGCTGCAACACATTCCATTGGGTCAACTCCCCCCTCTGCTTTCTTTCCTATGAAATCCTCAACAAACTTTCTTACACAAGGCATTCTTGTAGGGCCGCCAACCAGGATAATTTTATTGATATCATCTGGCTTTAATTTAGCGTCTTTTATTGACTGCTCAATAGGATGCTTGCATTTCTTTATTATTGGCTCAACAAGCTCCTCGAGCTTTGAGCGCCTTATCTTCATTGTTAAGTGCTTTGGGCCTTTATCATTAGCAGTTATAAAAGGAAGGTTTACATCAGTTTCAAGTGTTGTTGAAAGCTCTATTTTGGCTTTTTCAGCAGCCTCTTTTAATCTTTGCATTGCTACAGAATCATTTTTCAAGTCAATTCCCTCTTTTTTCTTGAATTCCTCAACAATGAAGTCTGTAAGTGCATTATCCATATCTGTTCCGCCAAGCTGAGTGTCTCCGCTTGTTGACTTAACCTCAAATACTCCCTCGCCAAATTCCATTATTGTAACATCTAATGTTCCGCCGCCAAAATCAAATACCAGGATCTTAATTTCCTTGTCTGTCTTGTCAAGCCCATAAGCAAGTGATGCAGCTGTTGGCTCATTTACAATCCTTACAACATCCAAGCCAGCTATTGTTCCTGCATCCTTTGTTGCCTGCCTCTGGTTGTCATCAAAATATGCTGGGCAGGTTATAACTGCTTTTGAAATTTTCTCTCCAATAAATTCTTCTGCATCCTTTTTTATCTTCTGAAGTACGAATGCAGATATCTGCTGCGGCGTATATTCCTTGCCATTAATTTTGTACTTATGGCTTGTGCCCATCTTTCTCTTAACAGCTGTTATCGTTCTTTCAGGGTTTGAAATTGCCTGCCTTCTGGCTGGTTCTCCGACCAGCATCTGACCCTTATCTGTAAAAGCAACAATTGATGGGAATGCCTTTCCATAAGCAGTTGTTCCCTCAGAACTTGGTATTATAACTGGCTTTCCGGCCTGCAGAAAAGCTGCTGCAGAATTGCTTGTCCCTAAATCTATTCCGATTATTTTCTCCTTTTTTGTTTTTTCTTTAACCATTTTATTTACCCCCTAATTAGTATGATTATCCAAAATAATTTGGTGATTTTATTGTTTTGTTCTCATTTGTTTGTTTAATCCTAGTTTTTTTCTTTTTTTCAAACTTTTTTATTGAATCCGGCTTTTCTATTTTGCCAAATTCTGACTCATATTTTTTTATAACTTTTAAGAGCACATTAAGAAACTGCTTTGCATGATATGGCTCCATCATGATAACATTATGTCTTAGTGCTATTGTAGCAGTAGGGCTTCTTGCATCTATCCTTGGTGTTATACACCTGAAATCAAAGATAAACTGTGTTGGGCTGAAGTTAATTGATGTTTCATGTGAAAAAAATGCATCACCATCCATTATGCTCATGTTTATTTTTTGTTTTTCTGCCATTTTCAAACCTCCATTAATCATCTTTTTTTAGGGCAATCTTTCTTAATTCCTCAACTCTTTCGTGGCTGAGTATTGTTCTTTCCTTTCCTTTTACTCTCTTTAATGAGCCTACTTCAACAACCTCAAGAAACTTTACAAGCTTTCTCTGGTTGAAGTTGTCATAGTCCTTTAAAGAGCCCAATGCTTCATACAAATCCTGATCCGTTGTTACAAGGTCCATCTCATTGTTTCTGCACATTATTAGAGTATCTATCTTATCACTTGTTCCAAGAAAATATTTTAGTATTGCTCCAGCTTTAAGATATAACTTCTGCTTCTGCATTTTGTTTTCATTACTTATATTGATCCTCACTTTTAAACCCCATAGCTTAATATTTTCTTTAGTTTTTCTTCATCAGGAACAAGCTCTTTTAATGAGCCTCCAGGTATTGGATTGTTTTGTGTTAAAAATATATTCCACTGCCTTATTGATTCAGGATCATCTGGATTTACAAGGTAATTAAGCATGAACCACTGGTTTAAGTCATTTCCATAGATACTACAGTTAGTTATCCTGCAATGCAATGGCTTTACTTCATGGATAGTGCAGCCAACCTGCTCATTATAAAAAACACATTTTCCATATGGCTTGGTGCCCTTAATCAGTTTTGGTCTCAATAATTTTGTGTTAAATTTTTCAGCTTCTTCAAGATATTTTTCCTTGAGTTCATTTGTTGTCATCCTCAGGAATCTTGCAATTTTTATGATATCGTCGTTAACTAAAAATCCAGAGGAGTATTTGCAGCAATTGCCGCACATTTTGCATTCTTTTCCAAGCTTTAATACAGTTTCTTTTGGTGTCTTTTTTGAAATAAGCATTTTTCACCCTCTTTTTGCAATTTTTACTTTTGCATGCCTTATTACTTTATCATTAAGCAGATAACCTTTTTGCAAAACTTCTGTTATGGTAGTATTGGGCTTATCGCTTTTCTCATGCATCATTACTTCGTGCTTGTATGGGTCAAATTTTTCATTCAATGGATTTATCTGCTTTAAGCCCTCTTTTTCAAGTGTTGAATAAAATTGTGAAAATACCAGTTTCATTCCTTCAAGGAATTTATTTTTGTCTTTATGGTTTTTAAGGGCGCTTTCAAATGAGTCAACTACTGGAAGCAGTTTTATTATTAAGTTTTGCGAGGCATATTTGATTAAGTCCTGTTTTTCTCTTTCAATTCTTTTTTTGTAATTTTCAAACTCTGCCTGTAATTGTTGTAATGAGTTTGTGAGTTCTTTTGTTTTGTCAGTTAACTCTTTTATCTTGTTGTCCTTATTTTCTGATTTTTTCTTTTTATGTATTTCCTTAGTCATTTAATCACCTATTAAATTAAAAAAATAAAAAATTTATTCAATTTCAATTCTTTTCTTCTTTAATCCCTCTTTCTTTTTTGGAATCTCTATCCTTAGCATTCCATT
>JAFCBX010000047.1 GCA_017610505.1 Methanosarcinales archaeon
ATGCAATATTTAATTATGATGGCGTTCTGGTAACAGGTTTTACTCCTGGCAATGAGACATTCCCTGCAGAAAATGCAGGCATGACAGAAAATGAGCTAATAATTGGCATAGATAATATTCCTATCAGCACTGTAGAAAATTTTACAAAAATCATGCAAAATAAAACACCAGGTGAATCTATTGTTATCACAACAAATGTAACAAATTATAATATTACTCTTGCTGAAAGCCCTGACAATGAAAGCATGGCTTACCTTGGCATTTATTTAACCCAGAATCAAGAAATAAAAGAAAATATATTGCAAAAATATGGAAAAATTCTTCCTGATATTTTTATTTGGTTTGTTGGATTATTTTACTGGCTTTATGTTCTAAATCTTGGGATTGGCTTGTTTAATTTAGTTCCTTTAGGCCCAATAGACGGCGGAAGAATGCTTCAGCTTTTAATGCACAAGTTATTTAAGAAAGAAAAAGGCGATAAGATATGGAAGACAATAAGCTATATTTTCTTAGGGCTTGTTTTAATTAATGTTTTCTGGCCTTTTATCCAAAAAATTGTTGGATTTATTATTGGATTTTTTTAGAACTTCTTTTTTCAAAGTATTTCTTAACTTTCTTGTCTATTTGGGGCCTTGCGTTTACATCAAGACAATAGTAGATTTTTTCTGCCTCTGGACCCCAGGAATAATTGCCTTTTTCACTTTTGATTTTGCTTATTTTGAATTCTTTTAATGAAAGTCCTTTCTTAAGATGATAATAGATAGAACGCATTGTCACTGCTGGGAATATTTCGATGTAGGTCTTGTAAATCTCATAACCGTATGCAGATTTCATAAAATAGAGTATTTCAACAATATTCTGTCTTATCTTGCTCTGGACTGGCCTTCCGCGGTTCATAAACAAAATTATAAATTTCTTTTTTTAAATAATTTTCTATATTGAAATTAATTTTTTCCAAAAGCTTTTTATGTAACCTGTTAATTTGCTTTGTTTATGATAAAGGCAATTATATTTGATTATGGAAATGTTATACACAAGTGGGATAATGATATTTTCTTAAAAGAGTTTGTAAAATTGTCTGGTAAAAATTATAATTATGTTGTTGATGTAATTTTTGGGCAGGGCCTACACGATAAGCTTGAAACAGGAGAAATATCAGATGTAATTTTTTTTAAAACAATAAAAGACAAGCTTAACCTTAAGATAAGCCAGGATGAATTTTTTAAATTGTTTAGCAGTAAGTTATTTAAAAAAATTGAAACAACAATAAGCCTGATAAAGAAACTAAAAAAAGATTATAAGGTTGCATTGCTTTCAAATACAAACAAAATAGATTTTGAATATACATTAAAGAATTCTGAGGGTTTCCCCTTATTTGATGCTATTACACTTTCTTTTGAAGTAGGGCACAAAAAGCCGGATAAAGAGATATTCCTTGATGCACTTAATAAATTAAATCTTAAGCCAAATGAATGTGTTTTTATAGATGACATAAAAGAATATTCTGATGCTGCATCAAAGCTAGGCATTCATGGAATACATTACACTTCTTATGAAAAATTAATTAAAGAATTAAAAAAATTAAATATAAGGGTTTGATTTTATTACTGCGGCCTCAGATTCCTTCTTTCTGCATCTAATAGAAGGTTTTTCTCTGTTATTGCAACTGTCTCCCTTATCTGGTTTACTGCATCAGGGTTTGCGCTTATGCTATCAATGCCCTGCCTTACAAGGAATGCAGCCATCTTTGGCTTTGAGCCTGCCTGGCCGCATATTGAAGTCTGCACATGATATCTTTTGCATATCTTTATAACCCTTGAGATTTCTGCAAGTATTGCCGGATGAAGCTCATCGTAATGTTTTTGCACAAGGTCATTATTCCTGTCAATTGCAAGAGTGTACTGTGTAAGGTCATTTGTTCCAAAACTCACAAAATCAATTCCAAGTTTGCAAATATCATCTATTACCCATACAGCAGCAGGTGTTTCTACCATTATTCCAAATTCAACATATTCATCCTCAAAAACATCATCCAGAATTTCCTTTGCTTTCCTAACCTCCTCAACTCTTGTGACAAGGGGAATCATGACACCAACATTTTTCATACCCATTTCATGGACTCTTTTTATTGCCTCAAATTCTGCTCTTAAAAATCCAGGCTGGTCTAAAGAACGCCTTATGCCTCTCCATCCGAGCATTGGATTTTCCTCTTGAGGCTCATTTTCTCCACCCTCAAGGCTTTTGAACTCATCTGTAGGAGCATCCAGTGTTCTGTACCATACTGGCTTGCCGTCAAATGCCCTTGCAACAGTTGATATCCCCTTAACTAGCATATCAATAAGCTCTTGTTTTCTGCCCTGCCTTACAAGATAAGCAGGATGAATTTTAGTGCCAAGAATCATGTGCTCTGCCCTTAACAAACCAACACCATCTGCTCCTGTTGCAGCTGCTTTTTCAGCATATTCTGGGAAGTCCATCACTACCTTGATTTGCGTTGCTGTGATTAACTCACTATATTCTCTTTTTGTTTCTTCTGCCTGCTTTGGCTTTTCTATTGATTTTTCCTTCATAAACCTTGCCATGTATTGCATCAACAGTAATCATTGTGTTTTCTTTTAAAACAGAGGTTGCATTGCCTGTTCCAACAATGCATGGAATCCCCATCTCACGGCTTACAATAGCTGCATGGCATGTTGTTCCTCCTAAATCTGTAACAATAGCAGATGCCCTTTTCATTGTTGGCACCATGTCTGGATTAGTCATCTTTGTAACAAGAACATCCCCTTTTTGAACTTTTGAAAACTCATTTGGCTCATTAGCTATCTTTACAATTCCAGAGCCAACTCCAGGACTTGCAGTATTTCCAGTTACAAGAACATTTGCTTCTGAAATGTCTGTTCTTTGCTCATCAGCTTGCTCTTCTTCCTTTTGCTCTTCAATACTTATCCCCTCTGTTTTTTCATCTTCAATCTTTTTTATTGTTGTTATTGGCCTTGTCTGAACAACATATATCTTTCCCCCTTCAATAGCCCATTCAATATCCTGCGGCTTGTTATAATGCTCTTCTAATTTTTTTGCAATCTCTGCAAGGCCCAATATTTCTTCGTCTTTTAGTATTTGGATTCCTCTTTTGTCCTCAATTATTGTTTTTTTTACAGTCTTTCCTGTTTCATCCCTGACATATGCCCATTCCTGCTCTTTTATGTCCTTGCTTTTTATCTCCATAGAGCTTTTATCAACAATGTAAGAATCAGGATTTACAGAGCCAGAAACAATTGCTTCCCCCAGGCCAAAACATGCCTCTACTACAATCTCATTTTCAGTATTTGTTGATGGGTTTACAGAAAAAGTTATTCCTGCTTTGTCTGAATTAACCATCTTCTGCACAACAACAGCTATCAATACCTGCATATGGTCAAAATTATTCTTTACCCTGTAATATATTGCCCTTGCTGTAAAGAGTGATGCCCAGCATGCCCTAACAGCTTTTACTAAATCATCGTTTCCCTTAACATTAAGAAATGTTGCCTGCTGTCCTGCAAAAGAAGCCT
Organism: Methanosarcinales archaeon; assembly: GCA_017610505.1. Lineage (GTDB taxonomy): Archaea > Nanobdellota > Nanobdellia > Woesearchaeales > CG1-02-33-12 > CG1-02-33-12. The sequence goes on from JAFCBX010000047.1 coordinate 3,552, forward strand.
CTGGCAAGTCCTCTGCAGTTGCACTGCTTCTAACAGCAACAAACTCATCCTGTGTTTTTTTAACCAAGTCAGAAGCATCTGTTTTTTCATCAGTTATTCCCATACTTTCATAGGAATCTATGATATCTTCTTTTATGTCATCAGGAATCTCTGTTGCTATGATTAGCTTCTGCACTTCGTTTGCCTTATTTTGCAGTTCTTCATTATTTTCAACATTAAGTCCTGAAAGAATTTGTGTTATCTTATCTTTTATATTAGTCCTTTCTATGAAGTCCTTATATGCATCTGCATTTATTATAAACCCCGGAGGAACAGACATACCAAGATTATACATTTCGCCAAGATTAGCCCCTTTGCCGCCAACAATAGAAATATTGTCCTTTGATATTTCCTTAAACCATGATATTGTTTTCATAATTAACACCTCTTATTTTAATACCTTAATATCAAAAACTTATTCAATAGATTTATATAAATCTTTCTGTTTAAATAATTGAAAAACTATTTATATTTAGGAACTATTAAGAATTTAATATGGGAAAACAAGAATTAATAAAATACTGGACTAACAGCAAAATAATCACAGATAAAAGACTGATAGAGGCATTTAGAGCAATTCCAAGAGAGGAATTTATCTTAGATGAACTAGTAAATGAAGCTTATGGTGACTATCCATTGCCTATTTTGAAGGGCCAGACAATATCACAGCCAACAACTGTTATGATAATGATTAATGCTCTTGATTTAAAAAAAACAGACAAAGTTTTAGAGGTTGGTGCTGGCTCTGGCTATTGTGCTGCAATAATGTCTAAAATGACTAAATTTGTTTACACAACAGAAATTATTCCAGAGCTTGCAGATTTTGCAGCTAATAATATAAAAAGGGTTGGGATAAAAAATATAGAGGTAATAAACTATGATGGCTCACAGGGTTATGAAGAACAGGCTCCTTATGACAAGATAATGGTCACTGCAGCATGCCCAAAAATACCTCCACCTTTGATAGAGCAGCTAAAACAAGATGGAATAATAATTGCTCCTGTTTCACAGTTTTTGGGTCAAAAGATGATAAAAGGCATAAAAAAAGGCAAAGAGCTAAAAACAGATTATCTTGGTGATTTTGTATTTGTGCCATTAAAGGGCAAATATGGCTATTGAGCAATATTCCAATATGTCATGTAAAGCTGATAAAAAAGCTTTTAATTTAAATAGCAGTAAATTAATTCAATACATTTATTAATGTTTTTAAAGATAATTTTATATAGGAGATTTTATGAAAATAGAGGAGATTATTTATGGTAGCTTTGAAATTAAAGAGCCTATTCTTGTTAATTTAATAAATTCAAAACCTCTTCAAAGATTAAAAAGAATAGAACAGTATGGGATACCAAAAGAATTGTATCCATTCCCTGGATTTAGCAGATATGATCATTCTATTGGTGTTATGTTGCTACTCCAAAAGCTCGGAACAAATCTTGAGGAGCAAGTTGCTGGATTATTACATGACGTTTCTCACACAGCATTCTCTCATGTTATTGATTGGGTTATAGGTGACCAAGTTAAAGAAGATTATCAAGATAAGAACCATAAAAATGTTATCTATAAATCAGAAATCCCTAAAATTCTTTCAAATTTCGGCTTTGATACCAGAAAAGTTATTGATGTTGAGAAATACCTATTATTAGAAAGAGAAATTCCAGATTTATGTGCAGATCGTGTTGATTATGCCTTAAGAGAATTTCATTGGGCTAATCCAAAAATAGTAAAACTATGTGTTGATAATTTAATGGTTTTTAACAAAAAACTTGTTTTTGCATCGAAAGAACCTGCTGAGGCTTTTGGAAGAAGTTATTTAAAATGTCAAACCGAGCACTGGGGCGGAGTTGAAGCAGTTCTTAGATATCATTTATTTTCTCAAGTTTTGAAAACAGCTATTGAAGAAAATATTATCTCAATGGATGATTTCTACAAAGATGATAGTTACATCATGAAAAAATTAAGAATAAATAAAAATCCCCAAATCCAAAAGTTATTAAAAGTATTATCAGGTAAATTAAATTTTGAATTTACTAAACGAAATCCACAATTAAGTTTAAAAAAGAAATTTCGTTACGTAGACCCAGAATATCTTGAAAATGGAACTCTTTATCGTCTCAGCGAAGCAGACACAAATTATAAAACTTTTTTAGAAAAGCAAAGAAAAATAAATGAAAAAGGAATAAATGTTAATCTTTTATTTTAATATTTTTAATGCTTCCTTAATACACAGACTATAAAGGAAATTTTCAAAACATTTAAATACTACTATAATTATTATTGACTTAATAAAACTAAAATTAAGATTATGAAAAATGAGGTGTAAAAATGAATAAAAAAGGAATTACTCTTTCTATAAACATGGTTGTGATACTGATTCTTGCTATTGTTACCTTAGGTATTGCCTTGGGTTTTATTACTGGATACATGCAAGATTTAATAGATAGTATGAAAGGGTTTCCAACTATAAAAATAGAGCCAACTTCAGGTGATCCAATAAGTTTTATTCCTTCAGACATACAGAGAGGAAAAAGCAACAAGATGAGTATTGGATTTTATAACAATGAGCAAGACGATGTTCCTAATACAGTAATTCCACAAATAACTTGCCAGGGGATTAGTGAAGTAACAGTAAAAGCTTCAGGCCTAAATATTCCTGTTGGTAGTTGGGAAAGGTATTCTGCTTTAGTGTCTGTTCCTAAAGATACTCCTTCAGGACCATATTCATGTACCCTAACTATAAGTCAAACAGAGAAAACTTTTTTCATGGAAGTTAAATAATATTTTTCTTTTATTTTAATATTTTTAATGCCTCATTAACACTCTTGTTGTCAAATATTATCTTCTTCAGGGCCTTTATCATCTCTAAGGGTTTCTCATTCTGCCAGACATTTCTTCCGACTGCAAGGCCTGATGCCCCTGCCTTCATAACCTCGTATGCTCTTTGCAATACTTCTTTGTCAGATAATTTTTTGCCGCCAGCAACCAATACCTTTGCTTTTCCAGCTGCCTTTACAACCCATTTAAAGCCCTCAGAATCATTATTGTAATTTATTTTTACAAAATCAGCTCCAAGCTCAAGTCCTATGCGTGCAGCATAACCTATGCGTGCAGCATAAGCAATTGTTTCAGTTGAAAACTCATCATGAACAAATTTTCCCCTAGGATAAACCCATGCAATAACAGGAATTCCATATGTATGGGCTGTCTCAACAAGTTTGCTAAAATCATTAAACATTTCATGCTCAAACTCAGATCCAGGATAGATTGTATACCCAACAGCCTCTGCTCCAAGCTTTACTGCTCTTCCAATAGAGCAAACCTGGCTTGAGATTGGATCTTTCTTAACAAGATTAGTCTTTCCATTAAGCTTTACTATTAATGGCACAGTTGCATTATGCTTGTCATAATATTTCTCAGCAATTCCATGATGCAGAATAATTGCATTGTATTTTCCCTTTTCTGCTATTTTGAGAATATAATCTGGGTTAACATTATTGAGGTTAAAATCTGTTGGGCCGTGCTCAAGGCCCTGATCATATGCAAGAAGCAAGGACTTCCCATTACGCATTATCTTCTGCATCTGCAGTTTTGTCAAAAAACTCACCTCTTTTTCCTAACTTATCATATCAAGAACATCACAGACCTTATAAATTGTGTCTTTTACTGTTCTTATTCCTATATTGTCCTCTTCAAATGGCTTTTGCACAATGCCGCCGAAATGATTTCCATCTCCGACAATAATCATGCTGTGAATATTCATCCAGGCATGTATTGCTTCAATGGTTTTCTCCTGTCCGCCATTTCTTGATCCTCCAACAGCAATAGCAGCTCCAACCTTATTTTTTAATAAAAATCCAGCTCTTCTTAAAACTAAGGTCCTGTCAAAGAATGCCTTCAACTGCGAGCTGACAGAGCCAAAATAAACAGGGCTGGCCACAATAATTGCATCAGCATCTTCTAATAATGGGAGTAGTTTTTTCATATCATCCTTTATACTGCACTCTTTTTTATCCTTGCATAAGCCACAATCATTACATCCAGCTATCTTGTACTCAGAGAGAAATATCCTTAGTGTTATGAAACCTCTTTGCTTGGCAATGTCAAGCACATAATCTATTATTCTCTCATTATTTCCACTTTTAGTCGGAGAGCCGCTTATGCCAACAATCTTCATTTTTTTCTAAAATACCTTTTATTTTTTAAATTTTTTTATTTTAGCAGGCCTTTCCTTTATGGCTTTTAGTATTTCATTGTATTTAAGCAACCTGTTTTTTGCACCGGAATAAGTAATGACTGATTCAGAATTTGCCAAGCCCATTTTCAAAGCAAACTCAACATCATTCTTCTTTATTATTCCTGACAAAAATGATGAGGCAAAGGCATCTCCTGCACCTGTACTTTCAATAACCTTTATCTTATTTGGAATCAGAATATAGATAGTTTTTCCATCATAAGCATTAATTGCTTTTTTTCCGTTGGTAATTATTATTATTTCTGGCCCAAGCCTATAGAGTTCCTTTAACATGATTTTAACATTATTTTTTCCTACTAATAATGAAGCTTCCTCATTGTTTAATATAAGAATAGTTGTTCTAATGAGAATTTTTTTTAGATAATCCCTGCCTTTTTCTGCCAGATAGGTGCTTGGATTAAAGGCTATCTTAATCTTGTTTTTTTCAGCAAATTCTGCCAGTTTTTCCAATGCCTTAAATGACTCAGAAATCATTGAAGAAAAATAAAACCATTTTGTTTTCAGTTTTTTTAGGTTAATGTCAGAAAACTTCAATTTGTCATTTGCACCCTTGTATGTCAAGATAGTCCTGTCATGCTCTATTGAATCAAGAATTATGGAATAGCCTGTAGCATCATTAGTTAATTTGCCAATGAAATCTATTTTTTCTTTTTTTAATAAATCAAGAATTCTTCTTCCGTTCTCATCATTCCCTAAACTGCCTAGATAAGCTGTCTTGTGGCCCAACCTTGCCAGAGAGACTGCGGTATTTGTTCCGCCACCCCCTGTTGTAAACCTAAGTTCTTTAATCAAAATCTTAGAGCCAGATGGATAAGCAATCAATTCTTCCTCAGAACTAGATGTTTTTATTTTTATAAGCTCAGACTTTGTGTGGGCAAAAACATCAACAGTTGCAGATCCTACTGTAATGATATCATACATTCTACTCATTAAATAAATCTTTGGGTTTATATATTTTTCTGAGAAAAGTACATTAAAGTTTAAAAATTATAAACAAAGAAATTAAAAAATAAATAAAAAAATAAATTTTTATTTAATCTGTGCAAAAGCATATATCTCTTTCAGAGCAACTACAACTACTGCTGGCACGACAAATGCCATTATAGAATTAAACACTCCGCTCAGATATTCACCAATATACAGCACGCTTGTTAGTGTACCAGATGCTCCTCCTATATATGCAACCAGCACTAATGCCACTGCCATCCACACAAAATCCTTTGTCTCCTTACCACCTATGTTTACAAACCCAACTATCAATCCCAACAATACCAAGATGGATATTAACCAAGGTCCTAATGCTCCCAAGTAACCACCTATCAATCCAATGATCACTGCAAGAACAACTCCAAGAACAAAGGAAACCTCTCCTATTTTTTTCTCCATTGTTTGCACCTCTTTATAGCTAGATTCTCTAGCTTTTATATATTTTATTTTAATTCTTTATAAATCTTTGTAACCATTTTTTAGAACTCACTAATTTTTTATAATTTCTTTGCTAATTTTAAAAAATAAAATCACAGATATTTTATATCAAAAATTTTAATGAAAATTTAATTTTGGATCAATAACACAATTAAAATTTTTTAAAAATAAAAATATAATTTAATATTTTATTTTTTTCTGAAAAATATCTTTGTAAATTTTTTATCAAATATCTTTAAGCAAATTTTTAAATTTTTCAACAGTGACGATAAAATTAATTTTTTATTGGTTAAAATTCTTTTTAATTTAGTTTTGTAATTATTTTTGTTTTTACATTTTAATAACTTACTCAAATTTTTTCAAAAAGATTATTTTTTAACTTAAAAAAACAAAGAATTATTGACGAGAAATAATTTTGTTTAGAAAAAAACGAAAACTATTTAAACAATAAAAATAAAAAATAGAATTAGTGTTGTTCAAACACACAAAAAATCCAGAGGTGAAAAATAATGGCAGCAAAGAAGAAGACCAAGAGAAAGGCCAAGAAGAAAACAGTCAAGAAAAAACCTAAGAAAAAGGCCAAGAAGAAGCCAGTAAAGAGAAAGGCCAAGAAGAAAACAGTAAAGAAGAAAAAGAAGAGAAGATAAGATTATTCTTTTACCTGCCTAACCTTTTTCTAGGCAGCTTTTATTTTTTTGATTTTTTATAAAACTTTAAATACTTTCTTTTTCTCCTTTATTGAATGCAGAATAAAATCCTAATAATTATTGAATCATTAAGGAAAGAATATTCTTTAACATTTTTTTCAAGACAAAAGCCATTCAATGTTTTAATTTCTACAATATTAAGCCAGCGCACGAGAGATAAGAACACCTTAAAGGCCTCAAATAAGCTGTTCTCAAAATTTCCAACAGCCGAGAAAATTGCAAATGCAAATATCTCTGAAATTAAAAAGTTAATTAAGGAATCAGGTTTCTATAATGTAAAGGCAAAGAGAATAAAAGAGGTTAGCAGAATTTTATTAAACAAGTATAATGGCAAGGTTCCCCATGAACTAGACAAACTTTTGGAGCTTCCAGGTGTTGGAAGAAAGACAGCCAACTGCGTCTTGGTTTATGGATTTAATATCCCGGCAATACCGGCTGATACCCACGTTCATAGAATATCAAACAGGCTTGGAATTGTAAAAACAAAAACACCTGAGCAGACAGAGCATGAACTAATGAAGAAAGTTCCAAAAAAATACTGGATTGAAATTAATGAGCTATTTGTAAAGCATGGACAGACAATTTGCAATCCTCTCAAACCAAAATGTGATAAATGTTCTATAAGCAAATTATGTAATTTTAAAAAATTACCAAAAGGTATTTAAAGATAAAAGAATAAAATTATAGAAAATGCTTTTTTGAGGTGAAAGAATGGAAATAAAACATATTTTGGCAGTATTAGTTGTTCTTATTTTAAGTGGATGTGCTGCAAATGTTCAAGAGCAACCAGGCGAAACTGTTACTCCAGATGTAACACCACCACCAGTAGAACAGCCACCAGTAGAACCTGAAAGTCCAGTGGAAGTAGAAGAACCTGAAGTTGTTGGCGGAGCAGCAGATGTCCGAGTTCTTAGAGGAGGATTCGATCCTGAGGAATTGACAGTAAGCGCTGGCACAGTTGTTACATGGAAAAGCATGGATAACAGAACACATATAATCCTATTAGTTGGAGGAGAAAGAAGCCCAAGCCTAAATGAAGGAGATATATTTGAGCATAAGTTTAAGGAAGCAGGAACATATGAAGTTATGGATGCAGTATTTAAATTTAAGGGCACAGTAATAGTAGAATAAATTTTTTATTTTTTTAAATTTAAGGTTCTTTAAAATCGATTATATAAACTCATTCAATCCTTTCTGCTTGCGGTTTCTAACTGGTTCATTTTGACTAACTTTCTTTTTTGCATTTTCATCAGAAAATATTGGATAGCCATACTCACCGTCAAAGCCCGGCTGAATCTTTATTTTTCCATTGCGATTGTTAATAATTGCCTCTGCAATCTTTTCATCACTCACTTTCTTTAGTTCATCAAAAGATGAGTTAAGCAATACATCCATCTCTGACCCTGATTCATTAACTAAATCGGAGTATGCTTTCCATATCTTTTGTGTTGCAATTCCTGAATTCAACAGCTTTGATAAAATTTCTGACAATGGAATTAGTGATTTGAATGGAACAGCATTTTTTGGTGTGAAGCCAACTGGACGGTCTGCAAGTTCCTCAACCCTGTGCAAGACTCCTATTGTTAATTTTCTTCCGCATACAGGGCAGATATCTTTATTTTTAAGTGATTCATTTGGGCTCATGCAGATATTGCAATTTCTATGCCCATCAAAGTGATATTTTCCATAGCTCGGGTCAACTTCTATTGTTTCTTTTAGGCCTTGTTTTGTTCTTATTGCATTTAACAGTGAGTCATAGCTTAATTCTTTTAAATCAAAGATATTACACTCGCGGCCAATGCGCCAGGGCCAGAATGAATGTAAATCAGAGTTGCTTACTAATGTATATTTATCTAACATACTTAAACGCCAGTTCATTGCAGGGTCTGAGCTAAGTCCTGTTTCCAAAGCATGAATATGTTTTGTTTGGTCTTTAAAACATTCTTGTACACTGTCAAAGCCTGATTTTGAGCCAAACAAGCCAAACCAGGGAGTCCAGACATGTGCAGGAACTATTTCTATATCTTTATCAATATCTTTCATCATTTCAACAAAATCAGGGCATTTTATCCCAAAGATTGGCCTGCCGTCATAATCAACACGGCCAAATTTCTTTAATTGCTCTGTTATCTGCTCAACAATATCAAAATTCTTTGCTAAAACAACATTATGAATTTTTCTTTGCTTGCCATCCTGTGTATACATTAAGGAAATTTCTGTCTGAAGAATAAAGTTAAAGCCTGATTTTGTTTTTAGAATTCCAGTTCCATCTTCTGTAAGCTCTGATTTAAGCTCTTTAATCCATATTGGATGAGTAAAATCACCTGTTCCAAGAAGACTGAGGCCTTTAAGCCTTGCATACTTCTCAAGGTTTTGGATGTTTAATTGGTTAGAAGTGGCCCTGCTGTATTTAGAATGGATGTGCAAGTCAGCTATTATTCTCATTTGCCATAATAAAACAGATTTATATAAAAAAGTTGCTATAACCTTTGCATAATCAGTCTTTTAGGAACATTTCATTAATTAGCTCAATATACATTGCAGCAGACCAGGCCTGGGCCAGACAGCCCTCTGATCTTAGCTCTTTAGAGCTTGACAACTCAGCATGGTAGCCGATTATTCCCTGCCATAAAATCTCTTTTGTGCTTGCTTCAAGTATTTTATCAATGTATTTTTTGTATCTTTTTTTATCTAGCCTGTATAAAACAATTGCAGCAAGATTGTTTATCCAGAACCATGAATCACCATTATGATAGCTTTCATTATTCTCTCCTGTATGCTCTGAAATAAAGAACTTAATTTTCTTATCCACTGTTGAAAGCCCTCCCCAGCTGTTCCATAGTCGCTTTAGCACATTATCAAAGCATGTAACCCACTCTTTTTTGCTTAAAAGCCGGGGATAAAAGTAATATGCTATGAAAATATTTGGCCTTATAGTATAATCATCCAAGCCATCTGCAAGATATTTTTTGTTCCAGAACTTTTTTCTTACATCTTTTTTTAAATTATTTTCAAGTTCCTGATAAAC
>JAFCBX010000002.1 GCA_017610505.1 Methanosarcinales archaeon
GTCCTTTTCATTAAGCTGGTTTATTTTCTTCCTTTTGCCAGAGCTTGTTTCTTTTACATCGCCAACAGTCTCACCCTCTGGATTGATTATAAGCTTGCCCATATCATTGAGATGCACTTCTTTTCCGTTTTGGTTTTCCCTTACATAGCCGCTAACTACCTTTACTATCATATTTTCCTTAAGTTTTGCTATGTTTTCTGCCTGGTCACCCCACATGACAATCCTTATTGTTCCTGTTTCATCCCCAATTACAAAGGATGCTACCTTTCCAGCACGGCCCTTGCTGTTAAACTCCCTAAGCTCAAATACTCTTAAAACCTTTCCAACAACCTCAACGCTTCTCATTCCTGTAAGAATATTCTTTATCTGTAGTTTTCCGCCCAAAGCATCAAAGAGCTTAACTCCAAGTTCGTTAGCAACTATATGGGCAGCCCCTTCCTTGCTTATGAGTCCGGATAATTGCTTTAGCTTTCCGTCAATCTTCTCTTTTATTTCTTCTTCACTAATGCCGGATTTCTCTTTTATCTTTTCCAGAATATCATTGTAAGGCATCTTTATCATTTTAATCAATTATTGAAATCAACAGCTGTTATAAATAGTTTTATGTTTTGCAAAATAATTATTGAGAAATTGTTTAAATAAATCCTCCTTTTTTGATATACTCTTCAGTTGAAAATTTTTCAGGAACTTCTCCTGAACTTTCATCTTCTGTTTTTTCCTCATTCTTAGATTCTTCTTCATTCTCATTTTCCTGCTTAAAATAAGGTGCATACTCTTCAAATAAATCAAAGTCAATATTTATGTTAAATGATGGCTTTATAGAATAATTTATGTTATTCTTATTTATTTTCAGGTTTTGAGTTGCTATTCCAATTAAATGATTTTCCTTAAATAAAAGGTCATAATTGTTTTTTGGGATTATTATTTCTTCACCTTGCTTTAGTTCATTGTCTTTGTATTTTTCAATGTATTTATTCAAGTATTTGTTGAAATCAACTGAAAATGCATCATAAATCTGCTTTTTTGTTGGAATGCAATCTTCCTGCTCCTGATTTTCTGATGATTCATCTAATGGTTTGTAATCTAAATCCTTAAAACTTCCTTTCTTGTTTTTAAGGTCTTCAATTGTTTTATTTGCTGAATATTTTGCAGATAAGTCAATATATAGTAATGCTTTCTCTGCCTGCTGGTATGTTTTTAATGTCTCGAGCTGAATTTTTCCAAGATTTTTTAACTTGAGCTCGTCTTTAGTCCCGTAATTAGTGTAGAAATATAAAAGAGCAACCATTAGGAATATTGATACAAAAGTCAAAAATATTGCTGCTTTTTTGTTTTTAAACATATTATCAGCCCTTAATTTTTAGGTATATTTCTATATTAAACTCGGGATTATTTGATGGTATTACAGTTTTGACTGTTTCCCCAATAATATCAAAGAGCTCTGAACTTTTGAAGCCCAAAACCCCGGGGGAATCCTCTGTTTTCTTTGTTTTTGTTTTGGCTCCCTTAGCAATATAACAAAAGCTCTCCCTGCCATTTTTATTTATTGTATACATCTCAATCCGCCAGTCTCTCACATCTTTAAGAATCTCTCTTGTTTTGGTGGTTAATAAGGGATTTTTTGTACATTCATTTTTGAGTTCTTCTATGCTTAATGTTCCTAAATATTCTGCAATAGTAATTTCATTTCCCTGAATAGGTGTTCTGAGATAGTTCAGCAAGATATAGTCCTTTTCAAGATTACCTATACTCTCTGCTGCTGATTTTTCTATGCCTTTATTGGTATTAGCAAGAAAAAGAAATGCAAAAATAAAAATCATTGCTGAAAAAAGTACTGCAATCAGGGAATCTGTCAAGTCAGGGTCAAGCCCTTTCTTGTTTCTTGCAATCTTCCTAAAAAGTTTAAAGCATTTCATTCTTGGACCGCAATTAGGAGTGTTCCACCATAAAAATTTCCCTTATCATAAATAATTACATATTGTGACATACGATTGATTTTTTTAGCTCTCCAGTTGGAGGTTAAAACACTTTTTTGATAATCATCACTATTTAAATCCATCATAAATGCCCTTGGGCTGTCTTCATCAGCTGAGTAACACTCATTCAGATTTTCATTGTTAAACTTATCTAAATCAATAATGCCTGTGTAGGTTCTCCCTGTCTCTTCATCCTGGTATGCAAAGCATTCTGGAGAGTTCAAGAATCTGTTTATGAGCACTGTTGTCTCAATGTTTTCAGGAAAGGTTGTTGTTGAAGATATATTACTAAGTACGAGATAACTAAAAAGTATAAATACAATAAACAGGAAGAAAGCAACAATAATAAAATATATAGGTTTTTTGCCTAATAAAAAACCACTTCCTTTTTTTGAAAAAAATATTTTTTTATTTCCCATATTTAATAAACCCGCTGGAGATTGAACCACCAAGCTCTGGTATTTTTTTTAGTAATTCTTTGCCATCATCACTTTCAGTATTTCCTATTTCTAACATAACAAAAATCTCGTCTTTTATTTTTTCTGGAAAATCCTTGTCAGTTACCTCTACATCAACAGGAACAATGGATGCACCAGTAATCTTAGTATTATCAAAAGCTTTATTTTCAAGAATAGAATTTATTATTAAGCAGGCTAATTTTCTGCTCTCTTTTTCTTTGACTGAGCCTGAAACAATAAATGCCTTGATGTTGTTTTTTGTTGTGTCTTTGTTTTTTCCTGCCCTAAGGCTTATTACAACACCTGCATCAGCAGGCTTATCACTTTCTGAAGGATCATTGCAGTTTATTGAGAGTATTCCCTCATCCCCATCATACTCATGAAGATTTCTTGTAGAAAGTATATTAAAATAATTAATCCATGCATTGGTAATCTTGAAAATAAAAGAGTTTGCTATACCACATATTTCTCCTGATGGCTCTATCTTGTCTTTTTCATAACCAGGGTCAACAAGGATTTTTTTGTCTTTTAAGCTCTCCCCTGTTGTTTCATCACACTTTAGGAGGTTAAGGTTTTTCTCCAAAGATTCTCCAATAGAAATCTCATCATTTATTTTTGCAAACTGTATTTTGGCTGGATTCTCAAGTGTTAAATCCATTTCAAATCCTTTATAGCCAACAAATTTGTAGGACATTCCGTCAATTTGGGTTTTTTTATAAACAGTCGTAGAATTTTCATTAAAATCAATATTATACTTAGAGACATTTTGTGTATAATTTATTATTATGTTGCCTGGGCTTGAGAAAAGTGTGTCTATAACCAATGCCATGTCCCTTGCGAGATATGCCTTATATGGTGTTTCACTGTCTGACCATTTTACTGCACTGCTAATTAAAAGAAAAGCAACAATAGCAGCGCCGACTATCTCGCCAGCAAGAAACATTGAACGCACCACACCTCTTTTGTTCATACATTACCATAGAAAGTTAAAGTTTAAATGCTTTTTGGTGAGATGCCTTAACTACCACAATTCTTCTATATCTGTTGCAGAATATCTACATCCCATAAGTTTTGTTGATTGGTCAACAAACCCTAACGGATCATCATACTTAACTAGAATAGTATCAAAAGGCTCTGAATACGGCTTTATATATCCTTTATCTGACAATTCATGATGTGCAAGACAAATACTTTTTTCATTATATTTAATAAAAGCTATCTGTGGGTTTTCTTCCTCAAAATAATTTCCATAATAAAAAACATAATCATATTTTATATTGTGTTCTAAATTTATTGATTCTTCTGGATAGGAAATTGAATTTTTACCATCAGATTTTAAATTATATACACAAAAAGGGGTATCTATTTCTATGCTGCCTTTCTCTTCCTTTCCTTTCATTAAGGTTAACTTTAGGCTCTCTTCATCTGATTCAGAATTAGTAAATTCACTGAACTCAATATAATATCCTTCTGGTATAAATGATTTGAAATTAAATGCACCGCAGCTGCATGGCTCTTCATCTTCTGCAAATTCCCTGTCCTTGCATAATTCAATAAAATTCTTAAAGTTGTTCAGGCTGTATATTGCCTTCTTTTCTTCTCTGTATTCCTGGCTTAAACAGGATCCTTTCTCAAGATTTTCACATACTGCAACCAGATCTTCACCATATTCGCTGTATTTCTCCACATAAACTGTCCTTAACTGCAAATCATAACTCTCTTCCAGAAACAATGGTGACCTTGAGATAAAAAAACACCCCGGGAATTCTATTCCATCAAATGTTTCACAAAAAAGTTGTTTTTCTTCACACTTGATTTCCCCACCTTCATACTCACTATCTATTTTCCTGCATAGGCATATGCATGCATTGTCCTTTTCGCAATTAAGATCAAGGGGTTTTTTAAAGGAATAATCTTTAGTAAAAAACTCCCCCCGTGATTTTGCCATGCCCTTAAATTCTAATTGATTACAATTGCTTGAAAATCCAACAATTGCCGTATTCTTGTCCATGCGCAAAGGCATTGATTTTATTGTTCCAGGATTATTACCATCTACTTCTTTTATTAAATTAACAAGATTATAAAATGAATTCTTGCTTTCTTCAGTAGGTCTAACTAACCCAGCAACTATCCACACAACAGCAATGAATAAAGTTATTGAGAAAACTATGCCCAATGTAACATCAATAGTAACCCTTGCATTTTTCTTCTTCTTCATTTTTGATTTTTTGGTTAGCAGTCAGTCCTCATCATAATTTTCTTCTCATCTTCTGTCATATCCATAACGCTCTTTTGGCAGCCACCATATTCCGGCTTACCTGGTTCACAAGGGCACTTGTCCATGATATCCTCAATCTCATCTCCATCAGAGTCCTCCATTTTTCCAAAAAGATTATGAATCTTTTTTATACTGTCACCTATAATCCCAGTAAATACCATTATTGATACAGTCACAACAACAAGGACTATTACAGCAATGACAATAACATTAAGGCTTAATTCAACACCCCTCTTGTTTTTCATTTTCATACCTCTTTCTTATTCTTGGATTCTGTTATTATATTTGGTAAGCAAAACAGACATCCTCATCTCTTTTTATTAAACCTAAAAACCTGTAATTTTTGTCTTCATTAATTTTTAAATTATTTTCATCTGTAAAAATAATCTTTTCTACATATTGAGTTTTATCTGATATTTCAAGTTTCTTTGAAAACCATTTATTTTTCACAGCAATAACACAGGGATTATATTTTATATCTTTTTCATAATATTCTATCTGGCCTTCAAGGCTTGTTCCATAGTACTTTATTTTACCCCCTACATTGACCATAATGCCAAGGTTTCCCTCAGAATTCTTTTTAACAGCTAATTCACATGTACCAAAATTCTTAAGCTTTAAATTATTTATTTCTTCTCCATCTTCTGGATTACTGGAAAGTTCCCGAATATTATTATAAATCAATTCAACATTCTCTTTCATCTCTGGGGGAACCTCAAATTCAGATTCTGTCTGGTCTTTTCCAATAGTAATTACAGGAATATTAAGTTTTGTTTTATTAAAAAAAGCATCTGCTGCTTTTGGAAAAAGTGTCTGAAATAACCCAAATACCACCCCTATAACAACCAGTATTAAAATCAATTTGCCAATGGTGTTAAGTGCCATGGATGCCATTTTCAACCAAACCTCAAAAAACTAAATAAAGCTTTCATATCACTAATCATCTTTTCCCTTAAGCTGCTTTGGAGAAACAAAAAAACAAGTATAAACCCAAGTATGATTACCCATAATGCAACCTGTTTCCACATAAGTGCTTTTTTGTTAAAAATTATCTTCATGTTAATTTCTCATATGCTTTCCAAGCGTTCACAATACTTTGATTTGTCTACAATACTTAAATCTTCAATATATATTTGGTTTGCCTTTTTAAGCTCCTCTTTTTTTTCTTTGAATTCATCTGATTCAAAAAGATTAAGATAACCATAAAAATTATCACTTATATATTTTGTATACAAAGAGATATCAGGGCTCATTAAGTTAATTGAATATGTTTCTCTCTGGTCCCCAACAAAAACAAGCTTCTCCCTCATTCTTATTACCCCATCTCCATCAAGGCTTTGTATATAATACAAATAGGTTATACCCTCTTCTGTTTTCTCTTTTTCCTCATCATTATCTTCGTCATGTTCTTTTTTGGAACTGGCTGGAATATAATCATGTGTAGCCATGTATTGTATAATTTCGTCTGGAGTTATAGGAGATTCGAGATGATTTTTAATATTAAAAGTATAACAAGGAAAGCACATTCTCTTATTCAAGAAACGAGGGCTATCAAATAAGTTCTGGTATTCTCCATTGAGAAACATCCACCAGCATCTTGCGCTTAAGTCTGAAATCTGCATCAATACTTGTTCTCTATCCCCCTCAAGGGTTTTTTCCTGGGTCCTGCATGCTATTGGAACAACTGGTGCTGTTTCAATAGGTATATCATACCATTCTAGCTTTAGCACTGCCTTTGCCCTAGCAAGTATGCTTGCCCTGCAGGCCTGTTCAGTGGTAATATCTCCTACATTTATAACAAAGATATTCAGGATGATAATAACAACTATAAAGCCTACAAGGGCCATTATTATATAAACTAGATAAGACTTCTCCTGTCCCTTGCGGTTATGGCAAAACATTTCCTGCCTCTTTTATTAAAAAGAAGAAGACAATTATAAAAATAATCACAAGAAGTATGATTATCAATGTTTCTGGGCTTATATGGTCTCCTCTTTTTTTTAGTTTATACATGGATAAAACTCCTGTTTTTATGTATATAAGCTTTTCGGTAGTTATCTAAAAACAATGCTTGCATAGCCAACAGCATTATTATAATCACCCATTATGTCAGCTGATGTGTAGTAGTGCATAAGATTTACTTTCTCTGCTTTGCCTTTCATTAGTTCTATCAATATAGCTATTGGAACAGCGCCGCAGATAGTTGCTTCCTTAATCTTAACATAATTTAAAAAACCCTCTGAATCAAGTTTTTTTATAAATTCTATTGCATCACTATCAAGCTTCTGCATATTTTCTTTTATATTTGTTGAGAATGGAACATAGCCATAATTAAAGCCATAATGGGTAAAGTCAGAACTTGCAATTACACAAACTTTTTTTCCAGATTCTTCTATGGTCTTTTTAATTCCTGATGCAAGTTCCTTAATATTACTGTCAAATCCAACTGTTATAGGAACAAACCTTAAATCTTTTAGATGATCCTTGCTTACAAACTGCAGAAAAGGAAGCTGGACTTCAATAGAATGCTCATGAAGATGAGCTGTTGCATCCTCAATAATGCAGGAATTATTTATTAATTTTTTTCCAAATTCTTCATCTGTTTTTATAATTCCAAAAGGTGTTTCCCAGTCATCTAAAATAGTTGATGTCCTCCCCATTCCGGAATGATTAGGTCCAATAATAATAAACAAATCAGGAAACTCTGATTCTGCTATCTCCTTATATGACCATGCAGCACATGGCCCTGAAAAAAGATATCCAGCATGCGGCACAACAGCTCCTAAAACAAAACCCTTTCTTTTATTTATCGGCAATGCACCAGGCCCTTTTTCTGACTCAAAGCATTCAATTATCTGCTTGTTAAGGCCATCAAAATCTTCCTCGTAAAACTGGCCTGCAACAATTGGCTTTCTTACTCCCATAGCTGGCTATAAGCATTTATTCTATAAAAGGTTTGCTTTTTTAAGAAAAAGAATTAAATAAAAAAATAAAAAAATTACTCAACCTGTGTTGATATTGAGCCTGTTTTGGTGTGGGATAATCCACTTTCTCCTGTGTAGGATATTACAATATCCTCCTTAAACTTGGAACTTGTAATTGGAGTTGTACAAGCAATAACAAATATGTCTTCTTCTCCATCAAGTAATCCGTCTCCATCAGGGTCTGCTGTTGCATCACTGGCACAATCTCCTGCTATTGTAACAGTAAATGGATTTAAGTCCTCGCCTATACCATTAGCTATAACTAATGTAATATTATTAGCTTCTACCTTGAAATCATTGCAGCTTAAACCTGCTCCTAATGTACAGCTTGATGGTAAATATCTACCTGGATTTAAAACTCCAAAGTATGCTAAAGCTGCTATTGCAATCAGAACAACAAGAATTGCCCACCCATATGTCATTAAGAACTCCATTGCAGCTTGTGCTTTTTTCATTTTATCACCTCTATTCCTAGATTTTATAGTATATTACTATACTTTTCTATATATTAATACTAACTTATATATAAAACTAACTATTTTCAGCTAAATAATGCTCCCAAACAGCTTGCCAATAACTACTGAAAAGATTAAGAACAACCCAACAGTGGAGATGATGAACATTGGAATATATTTTATTCCTGCCTTTATCTCTCCCTTTTTTATGGTTGCAACTATTACAGATGAAAAATAAGAGGTTATAATAAGGCATGTAATGGCAAATATCCTAAAATCCTTAATAGACATACCAGCCCCAGAGAGATTGATAGCAAAACTTGTTATTCCTGAAGGTACGTCAAGCTTTAACATAAGGTTGCTTACTATAAAAAGCAAATGGCTCGACAATGCAAACAATAATGGCGCTGCAACTATTGTTGCAAATGAAATAAATATCACATAGGTTGTGACATTGGCTGACAGCTCTTTCTTCATAATTTTTGACTCTTGTATATCAATTGCTATTTTATTAAGCAAACCACCTATTTCACCGCCAGCAGCTATACCCTCAACCAGAAGGTTTATTGAACGTTTTAGCATGATTGAATCATATTTTCCTGCAAACCTTTCAAGAGCTTCCTCAAGATCTTCACCTCCCATGGTTTCTTTTGCAACCATCTCTATCTCACTGGCTAAAACCCCAAATTGCGGCCTTACAGCATACCATAATGCCCTGTCAATAGGCATGCCTGCCCTTATGTTTGCTGAGGTCAGCTGCAAAAAATCAGCAAGTACATCTTCTACTCTAATCCTTCTCTTAAATATTCTTAAATCAATAATAAGATAAAACATTAACCACAGCATTAGCAGGAGTGTAACAAATAAAACCACCCATACAAAAAACATAACAAAGCTAACATATAAAATACCATATTTCAAGTCAGTTGAAAAACGATAAATAAGGTAAAATGAAATTATTAAATTCAAGAAAACACATAAGTTAAAGATTATTTTTGATATTTTGTGGAATTCTAAAACAAAACCTGCTTTCTGCGAGTAATACCTTAGTCTATTCCTTCTGTGCTCTATCATCAACTTCTTTTTTCTCTGTTTCTGAAGCTTCCTATGTAACCTGACCCTTTCCTCAATGCTCTTTTCTATTGTTTTCTTTGTTTTTTTTGGTGATTTAAACAGTTCTTTTATCTTCATATTTCCACCGCAGGCCTTGAGGATCTTATAATTGAGAGAAACATATATTGAATAAATCCAAGAAATAATGCTATTGCTAGCAGAGCAGCTAAATCAAGTTTTATTGAAATAAATGTTGTAAGTACAATGAGCATTGTTATGCCCAATGAAGGAACTATAATTGCCACCATCATATAAAACATCGCCAATGGGTTTAGTTTTCTTCCATATTCCTTTACATCAATAATTTGCTCACGAACAATTTGGTCAAGTATGCTTGAAAGTGATTGTGAAATATCTGCCCCTGTCCTCAGCGAATTAAGTATCTGCCACAAAACTTTTGTTAAATTTGATGATGGTGTTGTTTCTATTGTTTCATTTATTGCATCCTCCATTGTTGTTCCCATAGATACCTTGTCTATTATTTCCTTAAAGTATTCTCCAATTACTTTATAGTTTTTTGAGACATTGACCATTGCATCATACAGAGAGACTCCTGATTCAAGCTCTATTATCATAAAGCGGCCAGCAAAAACAATCTCCCTGCTTATCTCTCTTCCCTTTCTTAATATCTTAACATCAGGCACCTTAAGCATGTAGAAAAACATAATAAAGAACATAAACAGAGGGAAAGCAAAATAGATTATGCTTGATAATATCTCCAGTTGGGTAAATACTGTTACAACCAAGGCAGTTATTCCTGTTGTAAGGTAGAATGCAGATAAAAGTGTCTTCTTGACAAATTCTTCAGGTGTATCAAAAATGCCTGCTTGTTTTAACTTTGTGTTAATTCCAGGAAGAGTCCTTGCAATCCTTTTGATTAATATGCTGCTAATATAAATCACCTTTTCTTCCTAATTGGTCTAGCACTTTTCTTCTTTTTTAGAGACCTTTTTTTCTTACTTAAATTAATAGATTTCTTCTTTTCTTTAATTTTTGCTGTTTCTTTTTTTTCAAATATAAGTGCTTTGTTTGATCTTACAATCTTCATGAAGTTATCCTTATCTGTATAATACTCAGCCATGACCCTCCCTACTTCATCAACAGTGTCTATGTTATGTTTAACAAGATATTTCAGAACAAGCTCTTTTTCCTTGGTATCTCTATTTATTTCATTCCTTGTCATGCCAGTAAACATCTCTAAGGTCTTCATAACAGAAACAGATTTATTTGCTTTTTCTAGTTTATCCTTTTTTATACTTAACTGGATCAAAACATTTGTGCTACTGTCAGGAAGTATTTCTGATACTTGGAAGGTTCTTCTTATTCCAGTTCTCCTATTCCTGTACTGGACTAAGATCATTGAAATAGCCGGAATCATTGATTTTGGAATCTCAATAGGGGGGTTTGTCAGCCTTGTAATTGTTTCATCTGTATCATTTGCGTGAACAGTTGCATAAACAGAATGGCCTGTGTGAATTGCCTCAAATAATACTTCAGCCTCTTTCTTTCTTCTTATCTCACCCACAACAATCCTGTCAGGCCTCATTCTTAAAGAATTCACCAATAAATCAAGCATTGTTATAGCACCCCTGCCTTCTGGATTAGGTAATTTTGTTATCATTGGTATCCAATGTAAAAATTTAGGCAGTTTTATCTCATGAGTATCTTCAATTGAGATTATCCTCTGGTTTGGAGGGAAGAAATTTGAGACAACATTAAGCATAGAGGTTTTTCCTGTTGCAGTTCCACCAGATATTATTATAGACAGCTCATACTGAACACCAAGCCAGACAAGGGCTGCTGCCTCAACAGAGATTGTCCTGTTTCTTATAAAGTCTGTAATTGTCCATGGCTTTGCCGCAAACTTTCTTATGGTTATTGTGTTTCCCTTGAGTGAGGTTGGCAAGAGTGTTGCATTTACCCTATCTCCCGTACTGAGGTTAGCATCCATCAATGGCTCAAGAACAGTTATCTGCCTTCCTACTTTTTTGCCTATTAAAGATGCATAGTGCTTTATCTGATCCTCACTCTCAATCATAATGTTTGTCTTAAGCCAGCCATGCCTTCTGTGATAAACCCAAACAGGTTCATCTGCATTATTTAAGGCTATCTCCTCAAGATTAAGGTCATTCATCAGGATTTCTATGTTACCCATGCCAAGGCTTTTCTGTATGAGGTATGACTTAAGAAAGTTCATTGTTTTCCTGTCAACATCAGGGAAATGTTTTTTTACTAACAGGTCAATTGTTTCCTTAAACCTTTGTTCAATCAGATCAGTCTTCTTTACATCTATTATGTCAATTATCCCAAGGTTTACTTCTGTGATAAGCTCCTGCCTTATCCTCTCAAGTATTATCTCTGTATTCTTGCTTATACTGGATATAGAGACATCATATATTGGAACAAATTCTTTTTTTTCTGTGTAAATCCTTATCTTTATAGGGATTTCATTAGAAATGAAGCTATATTCTTCCTTTACTGCCATAAAATCAACCTCTTTTTTAAGTTTTTAATAATCTTAAACAGCTAAATATTTTTCTTTTTGATTAAACTAGATAATTTACTAATCTCTTTTTCAAAAATATTCTTTTTTTGGTCAATCTCCTTAAATCTCTTTTCCATTATATCAATCTGCTTCTGGATATCTGCTGACTGTGATAATATACTGAATGCCCTTGCTTTTGCAATAAATCCATTTAGTTCTTTCTTCAGGCTATTTCTGTCATCATTGATTTTCTCAATCAAATTAACTGTTTCCATCTTTTTTTCAAAGAACTCCTTAAACTTATCTGACAATCTCCTGCTTTCATTTATATCTTCGTTAATTACTTCACTCCTATCAAAAACCTTTTTTAAAATCTCTCTTTGTAAGTTAAGTATTTTCTTTTCATGCTCCTTGCTCTCATTAGCAAGAGAAAGCATCTTGTTTTTTTGCTCTGTTATGGTTTTTTTAGTACTCTCTGCTAGTTTTTTCATATTCTCTATATGAGATTCTAAACCATTAATATGGGTATCTTCTGACTTAATCTTCTGTTTAACTATATCTACAGAACTCTCAATTTTCTTAATTTTCTGCTTTAATGCTTCTTCAATTTTTCTTATTGAATCTGTCTTTAATCTTTCTGTTTTTATTATTTTTCCCTCTGAATCTATTTCTTTCAAGAGCTCTGAGTATTTCTTCTGGGCTCTGATAACCTGCCCACCCATTTTATTAATTTTGTCTGCAAAAGCTTGGTCTTGTTTCTTTATTCGACCATCAACTTTATTTTTTAACTCTTCGTATCTTTCAAGTTCTTTGAGTTCCTTTTGGACATTACCAGTTTCAGAATGTATCTCTTCCCTCATCTTTTTGAATTCATTCTTGATTTTTGCTATGCCTTCCCCTTCCTTATCCAGAAAGCCCAATAATGACTCTGATTTTCTTACAATAATATCTTTTTTTCCATTAAACTCTTTAACCTTTTTTTCAATATCCCCTTTTTTCAGTTTTCTCTCAATAAGCCAAGGGGTTGCAAATTTATAATCAATACTTATTATGCCATCTTCTTCAAGAAAGTCAGCCCATTCCTCAACAACCACTGGGCTTACCCCAAGCTCTTTTGCTGCCTGGGGAACAGAAATTCTCTTTTTCTCTTTAACAAGGCTTACCAGCCTGTCAACACCTGTTTTTAGTAATGGAATTTGAGTCATCTTATCTTAAAAAATTCCTTTTTAATATAAATATCTATCGAATTATTCTTCTACACACTCGCATTGATAGAGGTTAACATGGTTTGGGGGATCATCCTTATCAAGCATAAACCACGATGGCATATTCTTTATTTTGCAATCATCAGTTGACTGCGTTCCAAAGTAAATATAATCAACAACGCTTCTGCTCTTAATAGGAACTTCCTGTGCCTGGAATTTTTCTAAATTAACTAGGCTTTCAATGCCATATGCAGAATTTGAAAGGTTTCCCTCTAACCTCATAAGGAAACTTGGAGCTGTAGTTGACTCAATATAATATGAGTTATTTACATGTTCCTTAAGATTTGTTGTGTCCTCACCACTAACAAAATTTGTTATATTTGATTTTATTATTATGTTAGTAACCCTTCCATAGCTGTTTATCACATACAATGGGTCCTCAAATTCCTGTATGCTGATGTTTGTTATTATGTAAAGTGGTCTTTGCCATGAAGCTGTTTTCTTAATATCCTCAACATTTAGGGTTATATTAAGGCCAATATTTGTTGTCCAAGGATTTTCCTGGTAGATAATCACTTCATTTACATCAAAGTCAACTATTATGTCTAGTTTTATTGCCTGCTCTTTTATTCTTTGAGTCCAGTTGATGAATGTTGATTCATTCATAAGACCCATTTGCGAATCATTGATAGTTCCGTTCAGAAAAGCTTCTTTAAAGCAGGAATTTACATTATACAGAAATATCCCGTTATCCGTTATGTACTGCTCCATGCTCATCAATGACCTGAATCCTGAGATATAAAGGCCTCTCTCTATATCTTTCTCAACATCATCTATAAAACTATTCATAGAGTAAACCCTGGTTTCAGTAACCATAACTTTGTCTCTTAGCTTGTAGCCAGTATAGATTGTGAGTGAAAACACCACTAGGGCTATGAGTGCAATTGCAGTTATAGTAAAAAACATGCTCTTTTTATTCAATGCCATACTCTTACCTCTGCTATTATAGGCCCCCACAAGGAAGGAACACCTCCAACAGGGTTTACTTCCCTGTCCATCTGTGTTGCCTGCACATAATCACCTAATAGTAAATTTAATCTTTCTTCTGCATCTGCAACAGCATCTTCCTCGCTGTCAAATATCTTGCCATATCCAACTAAAGAGGGTATAAGAACATAATACTGCAGTGTTGTTTCATTAAGAATATAGCAGTCAATGCATGTGTCACTAACCTCAAAATTGTTTTCTCCACTAATAAAATAGTAAGGGTCAATGTAAATAGAAGATGGGGTTGCAAGTGGCCTAGGTGTTGTGAAAACATTCTGGCCATTTGCTTCTACACTAACTATGTCGCTGTCAAGCTGTGCAACCTGTATGAATGATTCAATAACATCACAATCCCCAAAATCCTTTACATAAGATTTGCCATTGCTCATGCTGCCATAAAAGCTTTCAACAATAGAAACATCAATTTTTCCATACTTTAGTTTTGCAGTGTCAGTAATTTCATACTCAATCTCAACATAGGATGAGTCCTCTGGATCATTTTCAGGGTCAGAATAAAGCCATGTACCATCTTCACCAAAGAAATAGTCTGGATAGCAGTTAAGGTAAACACTTACTACATTTGTTCCTTCATTCAGTTTGTCATATATTTCATAAGTCTCATTAAGAGTTCCTGTAACATTCAGAAGGTCTATTGTCTCATCATTTAAATAAAGCTGGACATTGCTTTTTTCAGGAACTCCATCTGGAATATCAAAACTCTTGAGATTTTTTCCAACTATATGCAGGGTTGCATTTTTTATAATTACCCCTTTTGGAACAAAAACAGGCAACACAGACCATGCACCACTCCCCTTATTTTGATTCTGGCCCCCACTGCTTAAAACATTATCAAAATAAAACCTTTTTTTTATTGTTTTTGACGGAACAAACTTTCCGCTGCTTTCATACTCAACAATTATTTTTGAGCCTGGATGAATATGAGCATTGTCATCAGACTGTACCTTTAGCATTATTTCAAACTCATTCCATCCGCTTGCAACATCGTTAGTTATATCTACAACATCAAATCCAATGTGTGTGGCGTCTTTTTCCTGTGTATAAAGCCATGGGTCACCTACAGATATTGGGTTTCCATTAAGGTCAAAATCATTTGATGGTGTAGCACTTATTCCCCAGTGGACTGTCAGGAATAATGTGGCTTTTGTGATATCACTGGAATTAATATAAAATTTCTTTGTGAAATACATTCTGTTGCCTTGTCCATGTGAGCTTCCCTTGGGGTTTATCATAAAAACCTCTGTTGTGTTTTTGGTTACCTTTGTTGCAATTGCCCTTGCAGTAAAGCCCTCTCTTGTCCTGTATCTTTGTATGCCAGATATCATCTTCTTTGATGTTATTGATATTCCATTCTGACTGTTATCCCTAAAATAAATTTCTTCTCCCCCTATATAAAAGCCAAAACCAAGATTCTCATCAACAAAATCATCAGTAAATTCCTTTGTTAAATTTCCTGCTTTGTCTATTTTATCAAGTGCCCAGAATTCACCTATCTGCTCTAAAATACTGCTGTCATTATTTGTTATCTCTCCAGTTGATATAAGCTCACCAACATAGGGATTATTAACCTCATTAATCCTTAATGTTGATAATGCATTAATCAAGTCCTGTGATGTATAACCAATGCTAGTATGTGATGGCTCAACTATATAAAAAGAGTTAATTAATAAAAGCCCCATAATTATTATACTTGCACCAAGCATAGAGTCAATTGTGAAAAAGAATCCTTTTTTCAATACCATAAATATATCACCATTTTTGCAATAGCTGATTTTTTAACCACAAGCCTTGTTACCTTAACAAGTTTTTTTGGATTCTCAACAGGCTTACCTATTCCTTCAAGAGTTTCATTAAAGGGTACGATATCATTATTTCTATCTTTAAAATAAACATAGTAATCATAGGCTGTTCCAAAAAGCTTTCTGCTATCCTTATAAGGAATCTTTGAAAACTGCTCCAGCTTTGTTTCATTAATTCTGTTATCATTGCTAATCCCAATTCTTATCACATCGTCCTTGCTCCAGTTATAAGGATAACCCTGGCTCATTAATGAGCCAGAAATTGATTTGGCATCAATAAGAAGGTCATCAAGCAATGCCTCGTCCTGATCAGAAAGGTTTGTTGCACTCTTGTAATAAATTA
Organism: Methanosarcinales archaeon; assembly: GCA_017610505.1. GTDB lineage: Archaea > Nanobdellota > Nanobdellia > Woesearchaeales > CG1-02-33-12 > CG1-02-33-12. Next base: position 16,162 of record JAFCBX010000002.1, read on the forward strand.
AGATAGCTGACCCAAAGATAATAACCCCAATTATCAAATCAAGGGAAAAGACCTGCGCTTTAGATAAGATAAATAACACCCCCTTTATTTATTATTGTGTTATTTCCCTTGTTTATATTGCCATTAATCTCAGGAATAGTTATTGTAAACTCTGAGTTTTTTAAACCAATAGTGATTTTATTTTCTGTTTGGGTTATTGTATAATCCTTATTATCGAGCTTTTCCGGTATAAAAAAAGTTCTGTTATAGCCTGACTTTACCTGCGTTGCCATATTGATTTCATATTGTATTTTATAGGCAAGGTCTTTTACAAGAATAAACTCCTTTTTTTCATTCAGCTCATCTGCCTGATTTCCCGCTACTTTTAAAAAAATTAAAAGCATTATAAATGTAACACTTACAAGAAATATAAACTCAACTGCTATTTGTGCTTTTATGTGCTTACACATACATGATCCCCTTTTGATTCTATGTTTATGTAGCGGATTCCAGGGGTTATTGCAATATCTCCACTAATATTAACAGAGCTTATTTGGCTTATATCTGTGAGACCGCTGCCTGTTTTTACCTTAAAAACTATTTCTTTGTCATATATTGTAACATTCTCAACATTTTCTGGCATGTAAACCTTTATCCTGGTTTTTGATGGCTCACCCAGATAGTAAACTGATTCTGCACTATCAACAACTTTTTTTGCAATCTTATCTACCTGGCTTGTTATTACCTGGTCATTTGTACTGCTAATATGTTCATAGAAAATTAAAATTAATGGGATCATAATAACAAGAATAAATCCAACTATAATCACATATTCCATACTTACTTGGGCATTTTTTTTTCTCATGATAATCTTGTTTATATGCGCATATTTAAATTTATGTAACTATTTAACAATAGATTATCTTAATTAGTCTTTATTTTAAGACAACATTAAAAAGACAGATAATTTTATATAGTTTTATGAATTTTTGTTTTTAAACTAATGATTTTTTATAAATAGGGGGCAAAAAATGGCAAATGAGGAGTTCAATAAAATGCTGGATGATTATATGGGAGGCATAAGAAAAAAGAATTTAATACCTTTTTCTGAGAAATTTAAAAAATTTTTTAATTCAAAGCCAAAGAAAAAAATCCAGCCAAATCAAGATACAACAGAAGAATATGTAGATATCAATGATGGGGGGCTGGAAAATGCTGTTATAGAAGAGAAAAAGGGTTTCTTAGAGGGTTTTTTTGGGAAATTCTTTAAATTGTTTTCAGCAAAACATAAAAAAACTTCTGAACAGGAATTTGAAACTGTTCTTGAAGAGCCAAAGATAGTTGAGGAGGAAGTCTTTGTAAAGGAAATGAAAGAAAAATTTATCATTAGGCTTTTTAAGAGAATATTTCATCCTAAAAAAAAGGATATTGAAGAGCCTGAAAAAGAGCCAGAGATCAAAACTTACAGCAGTGAGATGGATGATGATGTTGTAAAGGTTTTGAATATAGTTAATTCTTTGTTCAAAAAACTGCCTCAAAACGTAAAACAAGAGTTCAGGAATTCAGAAGATTTTGAGATATACTCAAATGTTCTGAAAAAGTATCGTATTACAAAAAAATAGTAGATTTGTTACGCTTTATAAAAATCATTAAACTAAGTTTTAAGTCCCTTCCTGCCATGAGCTAAGATATTTCTTCTGCTCTTCAGTGAGCTTGTCTATGTTTATGTTCATTACACCAAGTTGTAACCATGAGATTCTTTCATCAATTTCCTTTGGTAAGGTTATTACTTTTTTTTCTAATTCACCCTTGTTTTTAATCAAATATTCAACTGCTAATGACTGTCCGCAAAAAGACAGGCTCATAACGGTTGATGGATGGCCCTCTGCAGCTGCCAGGTTGATTAGTCTTCCCTCTCCTGCAACATAAATCTTCTTATTGTTTAGAGTGTACTCGTCAAGGAAAGGCCTTATTCTCCTGCTCTCTGCTGCTTTTTTTAATGATTTTAAATCAATCTCAACATCAAAATGGCCAGAGTTTGCAACTATTGCGCCGTCTTTCATAAGCTTCATATGCTCCACGGTTATTACATTAATATCTCCAGTTACTGTGATGAAAAGATCGCCTAGTTTTGCTGCCTCATTCATCTGCATTACCTTATGGCCGTCAAAACCTGCCTGCATTGCCCTGAATGGATTAACTTCTGTTACTATTACTTTTGCTCCAAGCCCTTTTGCTCTTAGGGCAACTCCTTTTCCGCAGTCTCCATAGCCAGCTACAACAACAGTATTTCCTGCTATCAGAATGTTTGATGCCCTTAGAATTCCGTCAATGGTGCTCTGGCCAGTTCCGTAATAATTATCAATAAGATGTTTTGTCTTGTTGTCATTTACAGCTATTATTGGATATTTTAATGCATTGTCTTTTTCCATTGCCCTTAATCTTATAACTCCTGTTGTTGTTTCCTCGCACCCGCCGATTATGTCTTTAATTAGCTCTTTGTGATTTTTATGTATTTCACTAACCAAATCGCAGCCGTCATCAATTGTTATGTTTGGCTTAAACTCAATTACTTTGTTTAAGAATTTATAGTAATCCTCTGTTGTTTCTCCTTTATAACCATAAACTCTAAATCCTTGTTTTGCTAATGAAGCTGCAACATCATCCTGGGTGCTTAATGGGTTACAAGAACAAATAGCAACATCAGCACCTCCTGTTTTTAATGTTTTGACTAAAACAGCTGTTTCCTTTGTTAAGTGAAGGGCCATCCCTATTTTTATGCCTTTTAATGGCTTTTCCTTTTCAAATCTTTGTTTTATTTTCAATAAGGCCTTCATCTGCTTTTCAGCATACTCAATATTCATTTGGCCCTGGTTGGCCAGATTAATATCCTTAACACAATAATTTTCATTTTCATCCATTTATATCACCTTTTTATCTTTCCCTTCTTTTATCACAATTATGAATTTTTTATTGCGCTTGGCTGGTTTTAGAAAGTATTGCTCTGGGCTGAGACTTTGTTTTGCTGCACATGCGTGAGCGCTTTCTTCTGTATTAAAAGTCTTTGGCCCATTGGTCTTTACCACAGAACTAGAATTCCTGTAGTGCCTAAAGTGAGTATTTAATCCAATTTTTCTTTTTATTCTTGTGTGCATTTTTACCATATTTTTCACCAAAATTAAGAAAATAACATCTATATTTAACCTTTTCCCTTGGTAAAAGTAAATGTTATTGTTTTAAGATTATTTTTGGCCTATTCCTAACCTTTAATCCTTTTTGTTTTATAATACCCTAAACTTAGAAAACCATTTATAATTTATCTATAGTTTCTTCAACATGTTTATACCATTTATAAGTTATTTCTTTCATCTTACTTTTAATCTCTTCTTTATTATTTGGTTTGTATAAGAAAATATACCCCCCCCTTGATAAATTCTTTTGTGTCCTCTTAACTAGTTTTCTTTCAACAAGGTTTTTTATTGCCTTCTGAATTGTTGTTCTTTCTAATTCCATTGCCTTGGAAATCTGTAGTATAGTACGAATTTTGTCATTTCTTAACAGAAAAATTAAGACGTTGTATTCGGTTTTATTCAGATTAAATGAACATCTTATTAGTTCTTCTTCAGTTATTTTTTTGCACGAAAATGTTATCATTTTAATCACCAAGGTTCTTTATCATATCCTGTTCCTGCCTTTACCAAATCCATGACCCCCGCCTTGACCATTTCCTCTACCAAAACCTCTTCCATATCCAGTACTTCTTTCAAGGTTTTCATTGCTAATAGACTTATTTTGTTCCTGGCTTTCATCAAGTATAATAGCATTTCTTGGGCATACTTCTATTGCTTGCTGTATACAGGCTGCTTTACCATCTTTGACTCTTGCTTTCCCCCCAATAATTTCAAATCCTTCAGGGCATACACTTTGACAGACCCCACAGCCAATACATTTATTTTGATTTATCTTTACCATTTTGTCCCTCCTTTTCATCAAATATTTGTATTGTGAGCCTTGCTTCCTTCTTCATGCCTACTTTCGGAACTAGTGA